>JALQYE010000005.1 GCA_023254245.1 Emticicia sp. | reverse complement strand
CTTTATAGGTCGGATGATAGAGTGTTTGCTTCGGTATCTTCACTTGGTATTTTTTAACCCAATTCATTACTGAAACGTGGCTAACACCCAATAAACGCTCGATTTCTCGATAACTCACACCTTCGATGTAAAGTTGAAGAGCTTTGATTACATAGTAGCTTTCGATGCTTTTTCCCATCTTTTCGACGGTGAAGTTATAGCCACAATCTTTGCACTTGAAACGTTGGCGTTCTTTGATAATGCCATTTCGGGAGATATTATTTGAATCACATTGGGGGCAGTTTGGGAGGCTCATAGTATCTATATGTTTTTAGCAAAGATATATTTTTTTAGCAAATATAGATTATTCCAAGATTTTTTTTCATTTTTTTCTTGAAAATTCTTTTCAAAAACTTCGTATTTAAACTTTTCAACTTCAGCACAAATCAGTTATTAGGTCTATTTCCTATCATGCATCGTTTTGTGTGTTGCGTATTTTCCCCAAAACGCCCCAAATCACTCAACAAATTCTCAATAATGTCAATGGTACATGATTTTTAAAGTAAATGTATGTAACCCAAAAGTAAAATTTAATTACAGCACAATTTTTGATTTATTAAAACCAATTTTATCATGACAAAGAAAATATTTTTTGCATTTACAGCAATATTAATCAACGTAAAGCTTGTTTCTGCTCAAACATTATCAATCGGCCCAATGATAGGTGTAAATGCCTCAACAATCGTAGCTGACCCCACTACCCAATATCTTCCAGGCTTATCAATTGGCGGTTTTGCTAATTATAGCATTAATCCACATTGGGGGCTATCGGCAAAGTTGCTTTATTCGCAATTAGGCGATAAGAGTAAAACCATTGATAATCATACAAGATTACACTACATTCAGTTACCAGTAATGGGTGTTTACTACTTTGGGAATACAGGCCAAAGGTTTAGACCTAAAGTTTATGCGGGATTATATGCAGGTGCTTTACTTCAAGCCAATAATGGCAATGGAGATATAGTGGTGCAACCAAATGGCTCGAAAGCCTATAATAATATTGATTTTGGTGGTTTGGCTGGTTTAGGGTTCAATTATCGAATCAAGCCTCGTACATGGCTAAATGTTGATGCAGGATTTAATAGAGGCTTTATAGACATAACGAAAACTTCAAACACCAATTATAATAACTTAGCGTTCAGCTTAAACGTAGGTGTAAGTTTCCCAATTTCAAAAAATTAAGGTCTTATAGCTTTAGTTACTAAAATCCATACAACTATTTCCACCTATTCCGTAAACAAGAACTGCGAGCCAAAATTGGCTCGCAGTTCTTGTTTATAAGTGAGTATGATTATCAGTGCATTGATTCATTCAGTTGTCCTTCAGGAACTTTGATATCATACCGATACACTTCTTCGATTGCATTTAAATCATCAGGCAAAATCTCCATGATAGTTTTAATCAGTCCTGTTTTCAAATCGAGTACCCAACCATGTAAATGCGGATAATCGCCTGCGGCCCAAGCCTTCTGAACAATAGTTGTCTTGGCTAAATTACGCACTTGCTCGGTTACATTTAACTCAACTAATCTGTCGAACTTCTCTTGAAAATCTTCAATTTTACTCAACTCGTCGTGGTGCTTTACGTTTACATCTTTAATGTTTCTTAGCCACTTATTGATTAAGCCATAATCTTTGTTATCCATAGAGGCCTTAACTCCACCACAATTATAATGTCCAACTACCAAAATATGCTTCACTTTGAGCACCTCAACGGCATATTGAAGTACACTAAGCATGTTAATATCAGTGTGTACGACCAAATTAGCAACATTTCGATGCACAAAAATATCTCCAGGTTGTGTTCCAGTTACTTGGTCGGCAGGTACACGGCTATCCGCACAGCCAATCCAAAGAAACTCTGGATTTTGGTGTGATGCTAATTCTTCAAAATAATCTTCATCTACACGAAGTTTTTCGGCTGCCCAAGCCTTATTTGCTAATAAGAGTTTTTGATAAGCTTGCATTATTTTTAATTATGGTTTAGTTGTTTTCTTGAAATTCCTTTTAATTCTACTTCTATGTTACGTGATTTAACTTCTTTCTGAAACTCCTCTAAAGTCAGATAAATATCGTGGTCAATAAATGCAGACCTTGTACCGTCAATATATACGGTATCTCCCTCCTTTAAGGATGCCAATTTGATTTTAAGTTCTGATTTATTGAAGTAAAAAATATCTTTATTAAACTGAATTAATACACTTTTGCCTTCACGCATGAATGACATCGAGCCTTTATAATTAGTGTAAAGAATATAGAGCATCGCTACAAATACTCCAATGCCAATTCCTTTTAATAAATCAGTAAAAACTACTGCTAAAACTGTTATCACAAAAGGCACAAATTGGTCTTGACCTTCCTTGTACATTTGCTTAAAAATGGCAGGTTTTGCCAATTTATAGCCAACCATTATTAAGACAATCGCTAATGATGCCAAAGGAATTTGGTTCAAAACAGTTGGAATGGTAATCGTACAAATCAATAAAATAAGCCCATGAATAACCGTAGATAAATTAGTTTTTCCACCTGCTTGAATATTAGCCGAGCTTCTAACAATTACTTGCGTGAGTGGTAAGCCACCCAATAAACCTGAAATAATATTACCAACTCCTTGTGCTTGAAGCTCACGGTTTGTTGGTGTTATTCGTGAATCAGTATCAAGTTTGTCAGTGGCTTCAACGCTCAGAAGGGTTTCGAGGCTGGCAATTATCGCAATAACAAGAGCGACTTTCCAAACTGCCAAATTGCTGATTGCCGAAAAGTTTGGCATCTGAAATAAAGTAAAGAAATCACCGATTGAGTTTGTAATCGGTAGACTAACCAAGTGATTACTTTCGAGGTGAAACAATGGGGGTAAAACAGTAAGACCCGTATTAAGTACAATTCCTGCAATTACGGCCAATAATGCCCCAGGAATCAAATTCAAGATTTTATTTCTTCTGATAAACGGCTGCTCCCATACTATCATGATTCCCAGCGAAACTAAGCCTATAACTAAAGCCCCTTCGTTGAATAATTCACTTACTCGTAAGATTTCAGAAAAAGTATTCTGACCATCAGATTGAAAAAAATCTTCATCACCTTCATAGTCTAAATCAATACCCATTGCATGCGGAATTTGCTTTAGGATAATAATAATACCAATGGCAGTAAGCATGCCTTTAATTACTGATGTAGGGAAATAATAGCCAATAACTCCCGCTTTCAAGCGGCCTAAAATAATTTGAAAAACGCCTGCCAATACTACAGCCAATAAGAATGTATCGTAAGCTCCAAGCTCGGTAATAGAGGTAAGTACCGTTACCGTAAGACCAGCAGCAGGTCCACTTACGCCCAGTTGTGAGCCACTCAATGCTCCAACAACTACGCCACCAACAATTCCAGCAATGATTCCAGAAATAAGCGGTGCTCCTGATGCTAAAGCCACCCCTAAACAAAGCGGTAATGCTACTAAAAATACCACTAAACCCGACGAAAAGTCAGATTTAATGTGACTAAAATTAAATATTTTCATAGAGGAATTATTAGACAATTAAAGAGTGTCTTTTATCAAAAAAGTTCAGAATCATAATAGAAAAAATCGAATACATCACAGCCCCTTCTGAGTCGATGTAGCACAACGAAATGTCTTTATGAAAAATGTAGGAATATGGCAATTATACCTTTGGAGGTGGGGAGGTTATTGTTCGGTATGGATTTGGTATACTCATTGAAACCAAATCGCTAATGATATTTTTTGATAAAATATCAATCGTAGAAAATTGAAAAGAGGGAGGTGAAAGAAAAAACTTCTCAATGAGAATATCTTCTTCCGAGGTATCCTCGCTCTCGTTGCTATCTTCGATGTCTTGCACTTCTATACTTGGCTTAAAGCTATCAAAGCAACTTCTAACAGTCGAGAATTCGACCATCATCAAGAGCATCAATACCAAGATTCGATGAAACATCAATAAATGATTTTTATAATACCTATTAGAATTACTTATGTAAAAGTAATAAAAAACTACGATAGTATAAAAATGGTTTCAAGTATTTAGATTTAACAAAAAATAACTACCGAATAAGTTTATTTGAAAACTAAACAATCGTAATTATCTCTTTCGCTAAACTTTCTGAGAGTGTAGGAGCTAAGGCCACCCCCATTCCGTTCATTCTTACACTTAATGATACCCGTTTACTCAAACACTTACTCACAGGGGTTTTGGTAGCATCAAATGCCATAATGCCGCTCCAACGATGGTCAATTTTTATGTGTTTATGATTCGGAATAATATTTTCGTAGAGTAGCTGCTCCAATCTGTTTTGTACTAACTCAGTCAGAGCAAATTCATCGGTGTTTTCGGCTTGAAAGTCTAAATTTCTACCCCCACCAAATAAGACTCGGTTTTGGTAATTTCGGAAATAATAATAACCTTTATCGAAATGAAATGTTCCTCGCCAATTTAGCCCATCTATGGGTTCAGTTATCAGCACTTGTCCACGACCAGGGTATAAATCAACTTCGGGCAGGAGTTGCTTTGTGAAAGCATTAGTAGTAATACTCAGATGGTTTGCTCTAAAAACCATTCCATTTTTGGCAATGATAGTGGCTTCTTCGTGGTTTTCTTCAAAACGTTCAACTTCTACCCCAAAAAATATTTTTACTTTTTGAGCTTGTAGAACTTCAATCATTGAATTGATTAATTTTCCACTGTGAATCGAACCTTCTACGTCATTTTTTATGGCGTATCGGAATCCAGAAAATCTTGCATGTTTGATAATTGATTCATCAACAAAGAAATGATTTTCACTTCCTGTAATACTTTTTATTGATTGATTTAGTTGAGCCAATTGCTCTTTTGTTTCTTCAAAAATGACTTTATCATTAAAAAGCTCAGTGCCTCCACAGTCATCAAATTCAATCTCAGAGCCAAAATATTGGTCAATCATACTGATACCTATATGGCGTTGTTCGGCCCAAAACATAGCTTGGTCGAGTCCCATTACTGCAATATTTTCGAGCAATTCAGTAGGGCTTCCAAAGCACGAAAAACCAGCATTTTTGGTGCTTGCTCCCGTTGGCAAAGTACCTGATTCGAGAACTGCGATTTCGATTTTCGGTCGATATTTTTTCAGAAAATATGCCAACCAAAGCCCCGAAAAACCCGCTCCAACGATAACTACATCATATTTTTTCAAAAAAACATCTTTTTCCCAAAAACTAAACATAATATTGCGAACTAATTTTTATCAAAATTAGAATTAAGAATGGAGAATGAAGAACGATGAATGAAATTAATTTCATCTACACCGACAATGTTAGAAAAACTGCAACAAGCCAATCAGATTGCTCAACAAATTCAAGAAACTGAGATTCAGAGATATGTTTTAAAGAATCCACAAAAATTGGATGCAGAAATGTTACGTTTGGTTGCCGACCAATGGCTGGCTCGAAATAAAGCAAAGCATAAATTACCATTTTGGCACGCCAACCAAAATGTTATTTTTCCTCCTCCACTCTCAGTCGAACAGGCATCATCTGAAATAACAGCCAATTACAAAGCACAAATTTTTGCACGAAACTTTGGAAATGCTCCATGTGCTGACCTCACTGGCGGTATGGGGCTTGATACCTGGGCTTTATCGAAAGTGACAGATTCGGTGAAATATATTGAGCAAAACTCAAATTTAGCAGCGGTAGCGAAATATAATTTTGAGGTTTTAGAAAAACAGAATATTAAAGTTTTAAACGAAAACTCAGTGTTGTTTGCTCAATCGGCTAATAAAGCGATAAGGAATTTCTACATTGACCCACATCGCAGAGATGATGCAAAAAACAAGGTTTTTAAGATTGAAGATTGTGAGCCAAATCTGCTTTCTATCAAGCATTTGTTAGAAAACTATATGGTAAAGTTTTCGCCAATGCTGGATATTAAATTGGCGGTTGAACAGTTGGGTAAAAGCATTACGGAAGTACACATTGTTGCTCTCGAAAATGAAGTTAAAGAATTATTATTTATAAGTCAAAAAGCTAAAATTGAATCAAAAACTTCGATTCATTGTGTAAACTTTTTACCCAATAGTCAACCGCAGCTTTTTACATTTGACTACAAAGGTGAAGAAAACTCAATCATAAAATACTCTCAACCAAGCACTTACATTTACGAACCCAATGCAACTATCTTGAAAGCTGGAGCTTTTAAAAGTATTGCTGCTCAATTTGGCTTAGCAAAACTCGCTCCAAATAGCCATTTATATACTGCTGATTCGCTCGTTGAAAATTTTGCGGGCAGGAGTTTCGTATGTGAAACCGTTTGTAAATTCGATAAAAAAGAAATTCTTTCAAAATTACCTACACCAAAGGCCAATATTAGTACCCGAAATTTCCCGCTGAAACCCGAAGAAATAAAAAAGAAGCTGGGTTTGCAGGATGGCGGTGAATACTATTTATTTGCTACCGAAAATATGGACAAACAAAAAATTGTATTAGTTTGTCGAAAATCAATACAGGCATGATTTTTTTATCTGTAGATTCAGTTACAATACCCCAAGTATAGCGTCCTAATAGCGACAATTAAAATTTATTATTATGAGAAAAGCACTTATCACAAGCATTTTGCTGGTAGCGAGTTTGACAGGTTTTAGTCAGACAATTTTGAGCGGTTCGGAAGTTTTTGGCAAAGACCGAAAGGAAGGGTTTTATATGACGCTCAACATCGAAAAAAAATTCATTGAAAAAGACTGGTCGTTGTTCATTTCAAAATATGGTGGTGTGGCACAAAGTCGTGAAGTGTTTAATATTGCAGCTGCCAATATTCCTGATATTTCGCCAGACCCAATCAATCTGATGACAAAGGTTATCTCTGACCAGAAAGTAAAAACCAAAGTCTTTGCATCGTTTGATGTTGGTGGAGGAAATATGGTTTCAGAGAACAATAAATCTTTTAGAGGGGTTGAACAACTTCTGAAAGATTTTTATGCCTTTGCCATGCAAAATGAAGATGTGAGGCTCGCAGAAAGAGATTCGGAAGAAGCTCAAAAAAACCTCGACCGAGTCAATAAAACTGCAGACCGAATTGTAAGAGACATCGAAAAAAATAAACGAGAAAAAGAAAAGCTTTTGAAAGAAATCGAAAACAACAGAATTGAACTCGAAAAACTATTGAAAGACCAAACAGATAACAAGCAAGACCAAGAAAATGCTCGCATTGCACTTGAAGAAAAACAAAAAGCCGCCAGTGTGGTGAAAACACGCATTAAATAAAGCATTTGTAAGTCAATGAAAGCCTTCTGAGAATCACTCAGAAGGCTTTTTAGTTTTGACACATATTTTATCATTATTCCAACAACTTTTGTTACTATTATAAGCTATTCAAGTATTCAACTTTAATCATTTATTATTTTTCATATTTTTGCGAATAGCCAAAAATTATTCAGTACAAAGACTTATATGTCTTATTATAAATAGAATACAAGAGTGCAAAGGAAAGTAAAATACTTATAACCTAAACCTTAACAGATTAAAGATACGAGTATGACTGAAATACAAGAAAAGATTCGCCTAAGCCAAAGAAAAGACAATAAAGGATGGAAAAAATGGGGTCCGTATCTATCTGAAAGACAATGGGGAACTGTCAGAGAAGATTATAGTGTATATGGTAATGCTTGGGACTACGTTCCGCACGATATGGCACGCTCAAGAGCGTATCGTTGGGGAGAAGATGGTATCGGGGGTATTTCGGATAACAAACAACATATTTGCTTTGCGGTATCGTTCTGGAATCACAAAGACAAAATTATCAAGGAACGCCTTTTTGGCTTAACTGGCTCAGAAGGGAATCACGGCGAAGATGTAAAAGAACTTTACTATTATATAGATAGCACGCCTACACATTCATACATGAAGATGCTCTACAAGTATCCTCAGAATGAATTTCCCTACCGACAAATTGTTGAAGAAAACCAGAAACGTAATCGCTCAAATACTGAATTTGAAATCGAGCAAACTGGCGTTTTCAATAACAACGAATATTTTGATATTTTTATCGAATACGCTAAAGCCGATGAAAATGATATTTTAATTAAGATAACGGCCCACAACCGAAACAAAAAAGCGGCTATTCTGACAATGCTCCCAACGCTTTGGTTCAGAAATACTTGGAGTTGGGGCTACGAAGCCTACAAAAAAGCTCCAATGCTAACGGGTATCGCCAATAATCAGGTAGAGGTTTCGCACCAGCTTTTAGGAAAATACAAATTATATGTTGAAGGTGCCGACGAACTCGTATTTTGTGAAAACGAAACCAACATGGAACGTATTTTTGGAAAACAAAATACCGCCATGTACGTAAAAGATGGCATCTGTGATTATATACTTACGGGAAAGCCAAACACAGTAAATCCGAATAAAATCGGTACAAAGGCATCGGCTCGCTATACCAAGCAAATTGAAGGAGGGGAAAGTCACACCATCCGATTACGTTTTAGTCAGAATACCCATAACCAAAAAGCTTTTTCGGATTTCGACGAAATTTTTGAGTCAAGAATTAAAGAAGCCGATGAGTTTTTTGACCACATTCAGCAAGATATAAAGTCAGAAGAACAACGTAACATTCAGCGTCAGGCCTTTGCGGGTATGATGTGGAACAAGCAATTCTACTATTATAATATCAATGAATGGCTCAAAGGCGACCCTAAAATGCCATTTGAGTTTAAAGGAAGGGCGTTTCCGAGAAATAATACGTGGAAGCATGCCTACATGGCGAATATTTTATCAATGCCCGATAAGTGGGAATATCCGTGGTTCGCTGCGTGGGATTTGGCCTTTCATACGCTTACGCTCGCCCGCATCGACGCCGATTTTGCCAAACGACAATTGGCCGTTGTACTCCGAGAATATTACATGCACCCCAACGGGCAGATTCCTGCTTACGAATGGAATTTTTCTGATGTAAATCCGCCTGTACATGCTTGGGCTACTTGGAAAGTCTATGAAATCGACAAGAAAAACAACAACGGCGTTGGCGATTTAGCCTTTCTGGAGAAAATCTTCCATAAATTGCTAATTAACTTCACGTGGTGGGTCAATCAGAAAGACGAAGAAGGAAATAATATCTTCGGCGGAGGCTTCTTAGGGCTTGATAATATTGGGGTTTTCGACCGAAACGCTCAGATTCCAGGTGTAAAACTCGAACAAGCAGATGCAACTGGATGGATGGCCATGTACACGCTCAACATGCTCCGTATTGCGTGTGAGATTTCGATGGAAAAACCTGTTTATCAAGATATGGCCTCAAAATTCTTTGAGCATTTCTTGCATATTGCAGCAGCCATCAATAAACCAATCAAGGATAATGACTTGGGGCTTTGGGACGAAGCTGACCAGTTTTATTACGATAAACTTCACGCTCCAAACGGCGAAACAATCTTTATGAAGATTCGCTCGTATGTGGGTCTGATTCCGCTCTTTGCCGTTGAGGTCATCGATGAAGAAATGCTCTCGAAATTACCAGATTTCAAACGTCGCTTAGAATGGGTACTTACCAATCGTCCAGACTTGGCTTCGTTGATTTCTCGCTGGAACGAACCTGGTAAGGGAGAAACGCACTTACTTTCGCTCCTTCGTGGCCACCGTATGAAAATGGTTATTAAGCGAATGTTCGATGAAGCAGAATTTTTATCAGATTATGGCATTCGTTCGTTGTCAAAATCGCATAAAGAGAACCCTTATCAGTTCAACCTTCATGGCGAAATTTTAAGTGTAAAATATACGCCAGCCGAGTCTGATTTGAGCATTATGGGAGGAAATTCAAACTGGCGGGGTCCAATTTGGTTTCCAATTAATTTCTTACTAATCGACTCGCTACTAAAGTTTTATGGCTATTATGGCGATGATTTTGAGGTTGAATACCCAACAAATTCGGGAAATATCATGTCAATCAAAGATGCGGCTCTAATGGTGGCCGATCGATTGATTAAAATCTTCCAAATGAACGGAGAAAGCCGCCGACCAAATACAGGCGATTTTGAACTATTCGATACCGACCCGCACTTCAAAGATTTGCATCTTTTCTATGAGTATTTCAACGGAGATACTGGCGAAGGGCTCGGTGCTGCCCACCAATGCGGCTGGACAGGTTTAGTAGCCGACTTGATTCAATACACAAACGCAAAATAAATCAGTATTCATAAACTGGATAAAGAAAAGCTTTATCCAGTTTATGAATACCTTAGTCTATTCTACCCTATTAAATACCATATTTTTCCCTAAGATTTCAAAGCCCCAATAGCCACGTACAATAAGTGTATTGGCATCTTTTAGCCTTACTACTGAATCGTAGCTTCGTCCAGAGTTTGGGTCATAGATAGTGCCATTCTGCCATGTGTCTTTACCATTAAAACTCAGGTTATCAACTACTTGCATACCAAGCCACGGCCTGTTTTTCAGCTTAGGGTCAGGGTTTTCGGTATCTTTAAAATCTTCCATGTTAGGGGTTTTAGGGTCGCAGATAAACCAGACTACTTTCCCATAAAACCTATCATTCTTTTTGAAAATTTCTACTTTCAAATCTTTATTTTCAGAAAACCAAGTGCCTATAATTTTGTCGGCAGGTTGTAAATGCTGTGCAATGGACGATTGCCAATAAACCAAAAAAACGAAATAAATGCCTACTTTTATAAATTTCATACGACCACTATTTTTAAAACACTTCGCCTAAATTAAAGAAAAAACCTTTTGCACCGCCACTTCCTGCTCCATAAGATAAGATAAAATACACATTTGATTTTTTATTTACTTTTGTTCGTAGGCTACCACCGTAACCATACAAAAATCTTGAAAATTGATTACTCGATGGCTCAGCAAAAGTCTGACTATTGATAAATAAAGCACCACCCAGTAACTCATTTTTTAGGATATTGAATCGGTATTCGGCTTCGTAATAAAGCATATTTTTCCCTCTGAATCGTCCTTGAATAAACGTTCTTCCTGCATTATCGTAAGTATCCCAAAGTGTACTGGGTAAATCAAAATACGGAGCTTTCCCACCGAAAGTCAGCCAATTAATATTCCACAAGGCCAAAATACTTTTTGAGGTTTTAGGAAATGTAACATAATGCCTAAAATCAGCATATAGTGAGTTGTAGTTAGTTGAACTTCCCAAAGCCTTCGTATTGTGGGTAAACGAAATATTTCCGTACCAGCCCCCTGCAACTGGACTATTTTCGTTTCGTCGAGAATCAAATAACGTATTTAAAACAATACCTGACGAAACGGCCAAGCGACTTATACCATAATTCTCGACATTAGTAATCAACTGATTATCAAGCAGTTTTAGATGATAATGTTTATCATAATTATACCCTACACCGATTAACAAATCAGGTGTAATGGCCCTTGATAGTACTTGATGAAACCTCAAAAACCGATAACTAAATTGATTAAAAACATCTTCATTCGTAAAACTACCTAAGCCAAAATCTTTGATGTGGTATTTATAGTATCGCCAATCGGAAACAAAATTATACCGATTATTTTTGCTCCAAATACTCATGGTCAGAATCGGTGTAAACTGCCGTTTCTGTGTATATTCGGGCGTCATTTTTATAACCGAAATGTTGGTCTTTGGATAAGTATAAAACGATATATTACCATCAACTAAGACCGTAAAACCCGTCAATTGGCTGTATCCAAAACCAGGTAAAACCGTAAATAATGGCACACCTACTTCTGCCTTAGAAGTATCTATCTTATATTTTTTGTCTTTTATTCGATTCCAAACATCTCCTACATCAACCAAAACTACTTTATTTGTGTCGATTTTCTGAGCATTTGTATTGAATAAACAGCATAAAATAAAAGCCGATGTTAGGTAGTTACGCATCAATTAAATCATTCTCTTGAGTAGCATCTACTAAAGAACTGGAGCGAGTGCTTTTGATGTAAACCATCGGCAAACGCAATAATTTCCCAAATGTATTAATCTTGCAAGTCTGAAAGTGAGTATCAATTCCAAAAATCACTTTATCTTTTGGTAAGTGAGCGTAAGTACCAAAAATCCTATCCCAAATACTTAACACATCACCATAATTTTTATCGGTATATGGCTGAAGATAATGATGGTGCACATGATGAAAATTTGGAGTAACTAACAATAAACTAATTAATTTATCTGACTTTTCGGGAATTCGAAAATTGGCGTGGGCAATTACGTTTGAAACAATTTGAATGAACTGCCTAAAAATAAGCGTCCAAAGAGAAACCCCGCCCAAAAATACCCATAATGTGGTGAATAATAAGCGAATAGTTGTTTCGCCTGGATGCTCGCGTAAAGTTGTCGAAACATCTAATTCGGTATCGGCATGATGCACCAAATGAAATCGCCAAAGAGTTTTTACTTTGTGCATCAATACGTGGTAGGTGTATTCACAGAAATCTAAAAAAAAGAATGTTGCAAGAAAAAGTAATAACGGATTCTTAATAGTAACTCTATGAAAAATTCCGAAATGATGAGCGTTTGTCCAGCGTAAAGTAAAATTCATCAATATTCCCAATAGAAACTGAACTGGAGCAGCCGTAATCATAAAAGTTGCATTCAGCCGTAAATGCTTGAGTCGGTTTGGCTCTTTACTGAGATTGAAAATAGTTTCAAGATTCCATAAAATAAAAAATGATAAGGTAAGTAAAAGAATCCGATGAGAATCGGGAGCAGAATTGAAGTACTCGATGATTGTTTGCATTTTGATTAAGGTTAGTACACATGATAGTTTTACGTTTTACTAATAAAAGTAGTTGGGTGGTAGGTGCCGCATATCAATTAAAAAGCCATTAAAAAACTGGCGAACAGCCGAAGGGTTACCTTCAAAAGTTCGCCAGTTTTTTGGAATTACGCTTATGCAGGATATTTCAGCATAATTTTATTTACTCCTTTGGCAATTAGTTTTTCGATTCGTTTTGGTGAAATACTTCCCGATGCCCCTCCTTGCCACACTAATTGATTCGTTTTTGCATCAATGGCTTCAATAACCAATGTTCCTTGTGTGTAGGAATATGGCCCGAAAGCATATCCACCCCAAAAGCCCATTGAATAAGGCACAATCATTCGGCCGAATCGGCTATAACCAATCATCGGATAGCCCATTGAATATCCGCCGTTGTTGCTGATTGCCTTTTCGGTGTAAGTACGAAACTTGAAAAGTAAATCAGGGTTTTGTGTATTGATTTGCAAACCCTTATTAATCAGTGCCTTATTGACATCGTTTTCGATATTCTTTGTAATAAGAGCATTGTTATACATCGGATTTTGTACCTGTACGTCAGGTTGAATCCACGCAAAAGTGTGATAGTCACTAAAGTTTGCAGCGTGGTCGGCGTTGCTAACAACTTGTGCTTTGAGTGTTGAAGTGCCAAGCCCAATCATCCCGATGAGCAAGGCTTTTTGGAATAAGGTTTTCATTTTTTTACTAATTTTAAAATGATAATTAAAGCCAAAACTCGTTTTGTTTTTCTGTATCAAAGTAAATCGTAGAAAATTGAAGCCATTTTAAAACCTTATTAAAATCTTATTAATTGAAACTTGAGCGGAACTATCAGTTTAATTCAACTTTCGATAAATCTAATGTGTAGGTTTCTTCTACCTGATATTGATAGAGTGTTTGAGAGTAATTTTTTACTTCAAAAATGAGCAAACCATTCAAGAAATCGAGCATAATTTCTGTTCCGAGTAGAATTTTTCCAGTCAATAATTGCTGAAATTTCATGATGCAGTCAGACAAATGATGTCTAATTCGATGAAAATCTGTTTCGGTTGCATTCGGAAAATACTCGTGGAGGGTTTCAAAAGCCCATGGTTCTATTTGGAGTTTCAAACTAAGCATTCGGTTATCGGAATACTTCTTAGTTAATAATTGAGCGGGTGCTAAAACAACAGTTTCCATATAGTGCTACATGATTTGGGGATAAAACAATTGACTAAAAAGTCTCTGATTAAAAATCAGGTTTTAATCAGAGAACTATAACCCTAACTAACTAAACCCATTACTGATGGACTAAAACTATGTCTTAAAAAAACGCTGGTTAATAAGAAACCAGCGTTTTAAAACCTAAAATTCCTTTATGAAAATTCACTATTACTGTTTCTTGATGTAAAAGTATGAGTATTACCTTAATTGCTTCTAAAAATTAAATTAAAGAGTGATTAAAAATAAAAAACAGAAGATAAATATGTATAAACATTTGACTATCAACACCTTAAACCACATCATTCTTTTAAGATATAGCCCATCCCGACGATGGTATGAATAAGTTTTGAAGAGAAATCTTTATCGACTTTTTTGCGGAGAAAATTTATGTAGGTATCAATCGTATTGCTGGAGGGGTCGAGGTCGGCATCCCAGATTTTTTCGGCAATATCTACTCTTGATACGACTCTATTGTGGTTAATCATTAAGTACTCAAGTAAGGCGTATTCTTTGGCCGTAAGTAAAATATCTTTGCCTGCTCGCACAACCGTACGAGCCGTTAGGTCGAGTTCTAAATCAGCTACTTTCATTATATTTCGCTTCACTTGATGCTGCACCATTGCACTACGGCGATGTAAGGCATTAAGCCGCATCAGAAGCTCCTGAAATTGAAATGGCTTCACCAAGAAATCATCAATACCTGCATCAAAGCCCAATGCTTTATCATCGAGTGTACCCATCGCCGTAAGCATCAGAATTGGCGTATTTTGCTTTTCGCTTCTGATGGTCTGGGTTACATCATAACCATTCATTTTTGGCATATTCACATCCATAATGATTACGTCATAATCATTATCAAAAGCCATTTTAAGTCCAATTTCGCCATCTTTGGCAATATCTACCAAATGGGTGTGTTCTTCAAGTCCACGTTTGATAAACTCGGCCAAACGGAGTTCATCTTCAACAATCAATATTTTCATAAAAGTTCTAAAATAAATGAAGCAAGGTATAAATTATACCTTGCTCGCGTGTTTTGTGCGTGAGAAACAAAGTTACTCAACAATTGTTTTTAGTTACTTTGTTTAGCTTCTTTTTTTACTTCTTTCGCTGCTGCATTATGCGTTACCTTCTCCTCTTTCTTAGCAGCCTTATGTTCTTTCTTTACTTCATTAGCAGCTTTATGCTCCGTGATTCGGTCTTCTTTCCTTTCGAGTTTTGTTTCTTTTTTTGAGGCTTGTGGGGTGATTTGTGCAAATGCACTTGTGGCAAAAATGGCTACCATTGCGGCCAACAAAAGATTCTTTTTCATACCTTTAAAAATTTTAGAATTGATTGTCCCAAACCACTGTTTGGCTTTGCTATTCAAATCTAATGGGTTGTGTTTAAAGGCATTTCAAACCAAAATTAAAACTTAGTTAAACCTCAATAAGTAGTTTTAATAGGAAACTCAACCGTAAAGACAGACCCTACTCCTTCTTCTGATTGAACCGAAATTTTTCCAGAATGAATCTCAACAATACGTTGGGTAAGTGGCAAGCCTATGCCATGCCCCGAGATTTCTTTTGTTTTTTCGTTTCGGTAAAAAGCCTCAAAAATATGTTCAGTTTCTTGCTGAGTCATGCCTACGCCTTCGTCAATAAAATCAATTTTCACCTTGCTACTATCATACGATATCTTTGTTTCAACTCGCTTATTATTGCTGTATTTACAAGCATTTTCCATGAGATTCCTGAAAACCAGAACCAACAATTCGGCATTTCCACTGACAATCATCGACTCATCATTGTCTGGAATTTGGTCGAATTCGATATTGATATGATATTCTGGTTGATTCTTCTTTACTAAATCAGAAGCCGCCCAAAGCACTTCATCAACTCTCACTTCGGTAAACGGCACTGATTGAGCGTCGGCATTCATACGAGCCAACTCAAGCAAGCTATTAACCAAGTTTATCATATTATTAATATCGAGCTGGAAATTTTCCACTGTCAGTTTATACTCTTCTACACTTCGCTCTTTCATAAGTGTCACTTGAGCATTACCGAGCAAAATCGACAATGGTGTGCGAAGCTCGTGCGTTACGTATGACACAAAATTGCGTTGTTGCGTATAAGCATAATCAAGTCGGTCGAGCAAATCATTAAATGTATGAGCCATTTGCCCGATTTCGTTATCCAAATTAGATTCAGGAATACGAGACTGAAGGTTTTTGCTCGAAATTTTCTTCATACGTTTGGCAATCTGGCCAATCGGTTTTAAGTCTTTCCTGATATAATATCTGGTAGTAAGCGTAATGATACTTATCAATAAAGCTGAGCCGATAATCAGAATATAGAGAAGATTTCTTTGTTTATTGAAGCCCGACAAATCGTAGCCCGCCGCTTCAATAATAAACAAACGTTTAAATTTATTATTTCTACTAAGAAAAAGGGTTCGCTCGTAACCGTCTTTCTTAAATTCTACTTCATGCTTAAAAACCTCTTTTCTAATATTTTCGGTCAGGTGCGTAACCGCATACCTTGATTTGAACACCACCGTTCCTGTTGAGTCATAAATGATAAATTGCTCTTGGGTATAGATATTTTCTTTCATATCATCCAACGTTCTGACGTCTTCGCCACTTAGCCCTTTATCGATAATCATTTTCTCTAAAGTAATGGCATTGTTTCGGAGATAGAGATAAAACTCATTTTCACGGAAATTACTGTAAAAAAGGTAGATATTGGCCGAAAACATTATGAGAGCAATACTCAGAATAGTCGGTATTCGGATGGTCTGTTTGTCAACAATTTTCATCTTTAATCAAGATTTACGTAAGGATTCACAAAGTAAGTAAACTTCAGTAAAGAAGGAATAAAAAATGGAGTTAAGTAAAAAACTTAACTCCATCGAAAGAAAACAAATTAATTTTCTGATAGTTTTTCTCGATAAAAAACATAAAAAATTATCGGAAAGGCAAGCAATGTTAGAACTGTGGCAGTTATTAATCCTCCAATTACCACAATGGCCAAAGGTTTTGAAGTTTCAGAACCGATGCCGTGCGAAACCGCCGCAGGAATTAAACCAATTGCAGCCATCATAGCGGTCATGATTACAGGTCGGATACGAGAAACAACCCCTTTCGTAATTGATTCTGTAAGGCTCATGCGTTCATGCAGGTTTTTCTTGAAGACTGAAATCAGAATCACACCATTTTGGATACAAATACCAAACAAAGCAATGAAACCAATACCCGCCGAAATGCTAAAGTTTGTACCCGAAATAAGCAAAGAAGCGATTCCACCAATGATGGCAAATGGCACATTGACCAGCACAATTCCTGCATCTTTGATATTACCAAACAACACAAACAATATCAAGAAAATGAGCAATAAACTAACTGGAACAACTTGCATTAAACGATTGGTGGCACGTTGTTGATTTTCGAAATCGCCTGCCCATTTCATCGAATAGCCGTTTGGTAACTTCACGTGGGTATTTACTTTTTGTTGAGCTTCGGCAATGGCACTTCCCATGTCACGACCACGAACCGAAAACTTAACGGCATTGAAACGTTGGTTGGCCTCACGAAATACTAAAATTGGCCCAGTATTGTAATAGATTTTAGCAATTTCTTTCAACGGAATTTGGGTATTGTTCATCGTCGGAATCAATAAATCGCCAATCTCTGATTCAGATTTACGGTATTCTTGTTGGAACCTGATTCTTAAATCGAATTTTCGTTCACCTTCATAAATCTGAGTTGCGGCTTTACCACCAATCGCCATTTCGATAACTGCCTGAGCATCACCCTTTTGAATACCATAAAGTGCCAGTTTATCTTCATCCAATTCGATTCTGAGTTCAGGTTGCCCGATGTTTTTAATCACGCCCAAATCTTCAATACCACGCACCGTGGCCAACTGATTATATACTTCTTTGGCTTTTTTCTCCATCAAAACAAGGTCTTGTCCGTAGATTTTAACAGCAATACTTCCTTTTACCCCCGAAACTGCCTCCTCTACGTTATCCATGATTGGTTGTGAGAAATTAAAATTTACCCCCGTAAATCTTTTCAAACGTTCTTGCATTTGAGCAATAAGCTGTTCTTTTGAAATATCTCTTTTCCAGTCTTCTTGCGGAAAGATATCCACCAAAAATTCAATATTATAGAAGCCCGTTGGGTCAGTTCCATCGTTTGGTCGACCTGTTTGCGACATCACACCTTTTACTTCTGGAAAACTCCTAAACACCTGACGCATGTCATTAGTATATCTGACCGATTCGTTGAGAGCAATATTCATGGGCATACTGGCACGCACATAAATTGAGCCTTCGTTGAGTTCAGGCAAAAATTCTGAACCTAAAAACTTAAAGTTAAATAAGCCAACCGCTACAACAATAACCGTTACAAGCAGAGTTTTGCGTTTGTGCAAAAACACAAAGTTAAAGCCTCGCATTACCCATTTTTCGATAAATAAAACAAAAGGATTGTGCTTTTCACGAACATTCTTTTTCAATAAAATACTTGCCAAAACAGGCACAAGTGTAAGTGTAAAAATTAACGCACCAAGCAAGGCAAAACCGAGCGTCCAGGCCAGTGGTGAAAACATTTTACCTTCTACTTTTTGGAACGAAAATATAGGAATCAGACAGGTGATGATGATGAGTTTTGAGAAAAAAATGGCTTTACCCATTTCTGTACCAGTTTTGCGAATAATACCGAGTTTTGAAAGTTTATTGTACCTTTCCATACCAATTTGGTGAGAAAGATTATCTAAAACTACAAAAATACCTTCGACCATCACGACTGCACCATCGACAATGATACCAAAGTCAATTGCTCCCATTGAAAGCAAATTGGCCGACATTCCTTTCAGGCGAAGACAAATAAATGAGAATAATAGTGCTAAAGGAATGACTATTGACACCGTAACGGTCGTACGCCAATCGGCCATGAACAAAAATACGATACAGGTTACAAATAAAATACCTTCGAGCAAATTGTGAGTAACGGTGTGGGTGGCAAAATTGATGAGGGTTTCACGGTTATAAAACGTGTTGACTTTTACATCTTTTGGCAAAATAGAAGTGTTCAATTCTTCGATTTTTGCTTTTACATTTTCAATTACTTGGCTCGGATTTTCGCCTTTACGCATCACCACGATACATTCAAGCACATCGTTTTGAGCATCTCTACCCGCTTGTCCGAGTCGTGGCAAGGCCGATTCGGTAACAGTAGCTACATTTTTAACCGTAATCGGTACTCCATTGGCACTTTTGATGATGATTTTCTCAATATCATTTACACCTTTTAATAAACCAATTCCACGAACTACGTAGGCTTCCGAATTTTTTTCGATAACGTCTCCCCCAACATTCACATTTGAATTGGCAACTGCTTGATAAAGTTGAAGCGGAGTTACATCATAATCAGCCAATAAATGTGGATTGGCACTAATTTCATAGGTTTTTACCTCTCCACCAAAACTCACGACATCGGCCACTCCTGCTACGCCTTTTAGTTGACGCTCAACCACCCAATCTTGTAGAGTTTTGAGTTCTTTTACAGTGCGGTCTTTGCTTTCGAGGGTATATCTGAAAATCTCGCCAGTTGGGCCATACGGTGGCTGAATATCAGGGTCAACACCTTCGGGAAGACTAACACTTCCGATGAGGTTATTGATTTGTTGACGAGCAAAAGCATCATCAACGCCATCTTCAAACATTACTTTCACTACAGACAGTCCAAAAACGGTTGTCGAACGAATATCAGTTTTTTTCTGAACTGGATTTAAGCCAATTTCGATAGGAATCGACACGAATTTCTCGACCTCTTCGGCACTTCTACCTGGCCATTGTGTAATAATCGTTATCTGGGTATTGGTTACATCAGGAAATGCCTCAATCGGTGTATTTTGATAGGCAATCCAACCGCCAATGACTGCCAAAAGTGTGGCAAAGAAGATAAAGTATTTGTTTTTGAGGGAAAATGAAAGAATCCCTTTGATAAACTTATTCATGACGCTCCTTAGTTATTTTGATGATACAAAGGTGTCGTAAGTATCTGAAAAGGGTTTTAAGGGAAAATTAAAAAAAGATTAAAAGGAAAATAAGGATGCTTTAAAAATAATGGATACTAAAAAGTCACCTTTTGTGTTTTAGTTTAAACTTTTAGAAAAAACACAAAGAACACCAAGAAAAGCACTAAGTATATAATCATACTGTTGTACAGTTTCTTTGGTATTCTTTGCAATAAAAATTCAAAAATTTCTCAAATTACATTAATTCCAACCACCACCTAAAGCTCTGTAAGCATTCACGAAGGCATTCATTTGCTTCATTCGGGTTTCGACTAATTCCATCCTCGAATCAAGAACGTCACGTTGGGTTAGTAAAACTTCCATATAATCCGCACGAGCCGCTTTGAAAAGTTTCAATGAAATTTCAGTCGATTTTGTCAAAGCTTCCACCTGATTATTTTTCATTGTGTAGCTTTTTTCGAGATTTTGAATGTTTGACAACTGATTTGTCACTTCAATGAAAGCATTCAATACTGTCTTTTCATAGTCATACACCGCTTGAATCTGCTTGGCATTGGCATTTTTATACGTTGCCGTGATTGCATTTTTATTAATCAAAGGCCCAGCTAAATCTCCTGCCAATGACATTATCAAAGATTGAGGAATATTAGCCAACATAAGCGGATTGAATGAACGAAAACCTAACGAAGCCGACAATCCCAACGATGGATAGAAGTTAGCCTTAGCCACACTCACATTCAATTTTGCGGCTTCGATACTTAATTCTGCTCGACGAATATCTGGTCGTTTCTCCAATAATTGAGCGGGAAGTCCAGCTGAGATTTTAGTGGGTAAAAGCGTAGCAAATTGCTGCGAACTTCTCAGCACTGGTTTCGGGAAACGCCCCACCAAGAAATTAATTCGATTTTCGGTTTCTACAATTCGCTGCTGAATATCGTATTGAAGGCTTTGTGTTTTAAAAACCTCTGCTTCAAATCGTTGAACGGCCAATTCAGTTACTTTAGCTGCTTCTTTTTCTTGCTTGATAATCAATAAAGCTGAATTTAAAATTTCGATATTCTTTTTTACAATATCTAATTGATTATCAAGAGCTAACAGCTCATAATAAGAGTTGGCTATTTCGGCTACTATATTCGTAATCAAAAAGTTTTTACCCTCAATCGTACCTAAATAATTAGTGGCAGCAACTTTTTGAGCATTGCGTAATTTATGCCAAATGTCTACTTCCCAACTCGCAAAAGCACCAAAATAAGAGTCTGGTAAAACAACTGGCGTGCGTTTTCCAGGCTTTATTTCTGTAATTTCATCACTTGCTCCTTTGCTGGTATAGCGTGAAACTTTATCTACGCCCGTTCCACCGCCTAATCTTACAAAAGGCAGATACTCCCCTCTTCGAGCCATGATTTCATTTTTCGACATTTCTATCTCCTGCATCGTAATATTCAACTCTTGATTATTTTGAAGAGCCGTATCGATGAGTGCATTTAGATAAGGGTCGGCAAAGAAAGTTTTCCATCTTACTTTGGCTGAGTTTGTTGTATCCTGCGAAGCCGAATAACTCACAGGTAAGCCATTATTAGCCGTTTTTCCAACAATTGCTGGTGTTTTACAAGCATTAAAAGCAAAAGCAGAAACGGCCAAAACTATATACAGAATATTATTTTTTATGTTAGTTCGTATCATCTTCGTCGTTTCGATTTAATAGTTTCTTCAATTTTTCATTCGCTTTTCTAATGTTTTTCAAAATTCTACTGTTTTCTTCACTTGCTTCCACAAAACTTTCAGAAAGTGGCGAATCATCTTCATCTTTTATCAAATGCTTACCATCCGACAAAGTACCAAAAATGTAGTAAAGCCCTGGAATAATCATTACACCGAAGATTGTTCCGAAGAGCATACCTCCCATTGCCGAGCCACCGATTGTTTTATTACCAATAGCACCCGCCCCATGCGAAAGAACCAACGGAATTAGACCCGCCACAAAGGCAAAAGAAGTCATTAAAATTGGGCGGAAACGTACCTTTGCACCTTCGATGGCCGCATCAAAAACCGACATACCTTTTTGGCGTTGTTGTACGGCAAATTCCACAATCAACACGGCATTTTTTCCCAAAAGACCTACCAACATGATAAGTCCAACTTGTGCGTACACATCATTGGCCATGCCCATAGCTTTGAGCAAAAAGAATGACCCAAATACCCCAACTGGAAGTGAGAAAATAACCGCCATTGGTAACAAGAAACTTTCATATTGGGCAGCCAAGACGAAGTAAACAAATATTAATACTACCGCAAATACATAAATTGACTCATTACCACGTCGAGCTTCATCATAAGATAGACCTTCCCAAGCAATGTCATAGCCTTTTGGGAGTGTTTTTGATACTTCTTGAATGGCCTTAATGGCATCGGCAGTGGTATATCCTTTAGCTGGTTGCCCTTGAATAGAAGAAGAATTGTACATATTATAACGAGTAATCTCGTTAGGCCCTTGTTTTTTTACCAATTTCATGAAAGCTGAATAAGGTACCATGTCACCATGGTCATTCTTCACAAACATATTCATGATGTCGGAAGGAAGTCGTCTAAATTCAGGAGAAGATTGTACGTAAACTTTAAAGAATCGCCCGAAACGGATAAAACCTTGTTCGTAAGTACTACCAATCATGATGTTTAGGTTTTCCATGGCTTTACCAATAGAAACTCCTTTTTGCATGGCCACGTTATTATCAATCTCCAGTTCGTATTGAGGATAATTGGCAGCGAAGAAAGTAAACAAGCCTGTTAGTTCTTTACGCTTGCCCAAAGCAGCCATAAAGTCTTTATTTACTTTGTCAAACTCCTGATAATCAGTCGTATTATTTTTATCAAGCATACGCATCGAAAAACCAGCCGAAGAACCAAACCCAGGTACGGCAGGTGGCTCGAAATATTCAACGATTGCTCCTAAATCTTTGGTTTTTTCTTCTAATTCTTCGATAATTTCATGTACGCCTTTTTCTCGCTCAGACCAGTTTTTTAGGTTAATCAAACATGTTCCTGCATTCGAACCCCGACCTTCGGTCATAATTTCGTAGCCCGCCAACGATGAAACCGATTCTACGCCTTCCACATCTTTACAAATTTTCTGTAATTCTCTCGAAACCTCATTCGTTCTTTCAAGTGTTGAACCAGGAGGAGTTTGAATGATAGCATAGATAGTTCCTTGGTCTTCACTCGGAATAAAACCTGCTGGAAGGATTTTATTCTCGAACACAATACCTGCACTAAAAGCAACTAAGATTAAAAAAGTAAGTAACCTTTTATTGGCGATTAATCTTAAAATACTTACATAACGGCCAGTTAATTTATCAAACCCTTTGTTGAATTGGTCAATCAACCAATCAAGTGGCGATTTTTTACGAGGCTTCCCATGATTATTCTTAAGAATCATAGCACAAAGCACAGGCGTTAAAGTAAGTGCAACGATAGCTGATAATATGATTGAACTCGCCATTGTGATGGAAAACTGGCGATAAAAAGTACCAACAGGGCCTGACATAAAAGCAATTGGTAAGAATACAGACACCATTACGAGTGTAATAGCGATAATTGCTCCGCTAATTTCGCCCATCACTTTTTTTACAGCATTGTATGGTGATAAATGCTCTTCTTCCATCTTAGCATGCACAGCCTCTACTACCACAATGGCATCATCAACCACAATACCGATGGCTAATACTAAAGCAAAAAGTGTAATTAGGTTAATGGAAAGCCCAAACATTTGCATAACAAAAAATGCTCCGATTAAGGAAACGGGTACGGCAATAATCGGAATGAGTGTCGAACGCCAATCGCCTAAGAAAAGGAATACCACCAACGCAACCAAAATAAACGCATCTCTCAGTGTATGAAGCACTTGCTCAATTGAAGCATCTAAGAATTTCGATACATCGTAGCTTAGTTTATACTCAACTCCAGGAGGAAAAGTGGCTTTCAACTCCTCCATTTTATCTTTTACCTGCTGGATAACTTCACTGGCATTACTGCCTACGTTTTGTTTTAAAACGATTGCCGCTGAAGGGTGGCCATCAAGATTTGAGTAAATATCAAAGAATTCACTGCCCAGTTCTACCTTGGCCACATCTTTTAACCGAATACTTTCTCCCGCAGGGTTTGCTCGCAAAATCACGTTTTCGTACTCTTCTGGTTTATTGTAGCGACCCTTGTAGGTCAATACATATTCTAAAGATTGAGCGGCAATACCCGAACTTTGCCCAATACGCCCAGGGCGACCGATGATACTTTGTTCGGCGAGTGACTTCATTACATCTTCCGCAGAAATATTATAGGCTCGCATACGGTCAGGGTTTAACCAAACACGCATGGCAAACTGACGGCTACCCAAAATTTGAGTTCTGGCTACCCCGTTAATACGGTTAATTTCGGGTAAAAGATTTACGTTGGCATAGTTATACAAAAACTTTTCATCGAAGTTTTTACCCGTTCCGTAAAGGTTAATGTACATCAACATACTTGGTTGAATAGGTGTAATTACCACTCCTTCTCGCTGAACAAGCTCAGGAAGAAGCGGCATAACTTGGTCAACCCTTGTTTTTACTCTAATTACTGCCTGATTTGGGTCGGTTCCAGGTTCAAAAATTACACGAAGTGTTGCCTCGCCAGCACTGGTTGCATCGGTAGCGAGGTATCTCATTCCTTGTACACCATTGATGGCATTTTCGAGGGTTACGAGTGTCGATTTTACGAGTACATCGGCACTTGAACCTGGGTAGGCAATGAAAATATTGACTGTAGTAGGAGCAATTTCGGGAAACTGCGACGTGGGCAGTTGCTTGATGGCTAAAGTACCCGTAAAGACTATCAATACCGAAATAACTATAGCCAAAACGGGTCGTTTGATGATATTACTAAACATATATTTTTTTGTTTTGGTGGATAAAAACTATTCGGCGTATAAGCTGAGGTGCGTAATCACCTGCGAAGGCTCTTCAAACTTGTATTCAATCTTTTGGTTTTCTTTTACCTTTCTTAAACCTTCCAAAAGAATCTTATCGCCTACCGATAAACCCGACGAAATAGCATATAAATGCGGCATTTCGGCAGCAATCGTAACTGGGCGAGACCTCACAATATTGTCTTTATCAATCACATAAACATACGTTTTATCAAGTACTTCAAAGGTTGCCTTTTGCGGAATTAAAAGAGCATTTTTCACAGGAACTGTTACTTGGATGTTACCTGTTTCTCCGTGTCGGAGGAGTCCTTCTGGATTTGGGAATGTGGCTCTGAAAGCAATGTTTCCAGTTTCGTTATCAAATTCACCTTCAATGGTTTCTACCACACCTGTATATTTAAACAACTCATTGTTAGCCATTTTGAGTCTAACTTTTTGCATACCATTATTGCTATTGGCGTGAGTTTTATATGTTAAATATTGAGCTTCAGGTACATTAAAATACACCCACATTTTACTATTATCTGATAAGGTAGTTAGTAAATCGCCTTCATCAACAAGACTACCTTTTCTGACTCGCAGACGGTCCATGATACCATCAAATGGGGCTCTAATTTCGGTAAAACCCAAATGAACTTTTGTAAGTGCGAGTTCTGCGAGGGCTTTGTCAAGTTTGGCTTTGGCCAAAGCCAATTCATTTGCAGAAACAATATTTCCATCGGCCAACGACTTGGTGTTTTTATATTCGATTTCAGCATAATTAGCTTCGGCTTCAGCTTTTTTCATCTCAGCCTGATAAAGATTGGGCATAATCTGAAACATCATCTGACCTTTTTTAACAAACTTTCCCTCATCTACAAAAATGCCTTGTAAATAACCCTTCTCTAAAGCTCTAAGCTCTATATTATTAATTGAACGAATTTGACAAACGTAGTCTGTAGTGATGAGCGTGTCTTTGCGAATTGGGGAAGTAACTAAAAGTTTGGCTTCTTCCTTTTTTTCTTCTTTTTCTTCTGACTTGCAACTTGCGTTGAATAGCAAAACTGCCAAACCCATGAGCATGAGTGATTTTTTCATAATTAGTTTTCTTCGGATTAAAATTTATATGTTTGTCGAAGTGCTATTGAAAATTTGGGCAAAGCGTTGCCAATTAGGCCATAAAGCCTATTTCAAGAGCGTAAAATTTTGCGTTTGATTATAATACTGAATAAATGCAGGATGAAGCACATGAGGCTCAATCATCATTCAAACAGTTTCGAAAATGACTTAAAAAATAGAATCATTTGAAGCGTATCTAAACGTATCTCATAGCAAATAGACACAATTTAAGATATACTTCTTGTAATCTTTTAGATGTTGGTTTGATAAATAATAGTAGTTATAATTTGGTAAGCCTAAATGGCTGAGGGAAGGGCTGTCGGTATTATTGTGTGCTTGTGTGGAATGTTGTCTCTTGGTTCTCTTTAGTTCTTCAATTTCCTCTTCTATTTCCTCAAAAAAGAACTTATTCGAATAAAAAAGTAACGTTGGTTTGCGTGCATATTTGTACGTAGCGGCTACATCACTCAGATGCCCAACGATTGCGTTTCTTTCAGGTGGCGAAATGGTCGGACTAATATTTCGTGTAAACTTACTCGCTCGACTACTGACACCTAATAAAAGAATCCACAGAAAAAGAAGATATTTTAAAAGTGCTTTACTCATTCTCCTTACAAAAATATTCCAAGATGGCTTTACAACTAAGTATTTTGTCTTAAAATTTGATTAAAACTGATATAAATCATTTTTTGTGTATTTTTTTTTAATAGTACTTCAGAAATTATTTGATTCAAGATTCGAGTTGCCCTTGACAGCAACCCGAATCGACACTACAATTACTATTATTGATTCAATGCCTGAAATAACGTAAGTTGATTTTCGACAATAACAGGGGTGTTAACTGCCAAACCACTACTTACAAATGTTTTATCGCCCACAGTTTTATAGACTGAAATTGGTTTTATAGATAGCTTTCCGTTTTCTTTCACTACCACATAATTTTGATTATTATCAAAAACTACTGCTTTGCTCGGTATCGCCAATTTTTGTTCAGTTCCGCCGTATTCAACCAAAATATTCGTAAACATTTCGGGTTTAAGCTGGAAATCTTTATTAATTAGTTGGATTCTAACTTTTTCGGTCTTATTCATTGGGTCGAGGGTGTTGAAGATTTTATCGACTTTTCCTGTATAAATTTTATCAGGGAATGAGATAGTCGTAATCTTAGCTTCTTGGCCCAAATGAACATTCGCAATATCCGACTCATACACATTAGCCATCACCCACACACGGTCGAGATTGCTGATTGTAAATAAATTTTCAGGGTCATCGCCTCGTAATTCCATGCCCGTTGCTGCCGTTTTTTCAACTATAAAACCATTGGTTGGTGCCTTTACAACGTATAACATTCCCTTCGCTCCTAAAATACTTTTTCTTTCGGCTACTCTATTTACTTCAGCTTTGGCAGTTTCCACTCCTTCTTTTGCAGCTACCAATTCTTTTTGAGATGAAAGCCCTGATTTTGTCATGTCTTCTGATACTTGGAGGTTTTTCTGGGCTATCGAAAGCCCGCTTTTAGCGGCAATGGCTTGCTGCTCCAAATCGGCCAAATCTCCACTACGAATAATAGCCAATACCTGACCTTTCGTTACATAATCGCCTAATTCGACTTTTACATCCTCGATGTGCCCACCCACTAATGGAAATACTTTTACAACTCCATCTTGGTCGAAAGTTATCTTTCCTGTAAGGTTCAAAACTTGATTAACCGTTTTCATTACGGCAGTATCAGTTTTGAGATTTTTGTAAGTCTCTGCATCTAAACTTAGGGGTTTATCGGCTTCGTTTGGCTCTTGTTTAGCTTGGCTTTCACCGCAGCCAGTCATGGCCATCGAAAAAATCGAGACCAAGAATAGACTAATTGATAATGTTCTGAATGAATTTTTCATGATATTATTTAGGTTTTATCTTTTCTAACTTGAAGAAATTTTTAGTTCAAAATTGTTTTACCAACTACATAATTGAGGTTTTCAAAAGCCGAAACTCTATCGTTTTGTAGTTGATTGTACTGAAGAATAGTTTGTTTATAAGAATCGAAAAAGTCGATAAATTCAACGACTGTGATGTTTTGTTTACGGTAATTTTCAAGTACTCCACCGATGAGTTTCGAGAAATCTTCGCTGAATTTACTGTCAATCGTTTTGGCAACTTCATCGGCTTGGTGTGCTTTATAATACGCATTTTGCACTTCTTTCTCAACCTTCAACTGATATGAATTTTGTAGTTTTTCGGCCTCTTGAATTCGTATCTGTGCTGCCTGAATATTACCTTGATTTTTATTAAAAACGGGTAAATTCATGCCCACACCTACGCCCACGTAATTCGGAACAAAACTACCATTACGGTCGTATGTCATCTGAAACGTTAGGTCAGGCTTACGATTAGCCATTTGTAAGGATAAATTACGTTCTTCGATTTTTCGTTGGGTAAGTGTACTTTTCAAATCATAGCGATTTTCGGAGGCAATATTCCACAAATCACTGATTGTAAACTTATTAATATCGGCATTATTGATTTGTCCTTCTAAGATTGGTTGAATTAGATAATTGTTTTTAGCTCCAATCAAAAACCCTAAATCTCGTTCATCATCAAATCTCTGTTGAATAAGTGACTGTTTTTCGGTATTTAATGTAACCAAATACGCTTTTAATCTTGCCAAATCTTTGAGCGGAACATTTCCTTTATTGTACTGCTCTTGATAAGCACCAAGTGTTTGTTGCAACGATGACATCTCCTGCTCATACATGGCCAATGCCTGATTGGTAAAGTATAAATCATAGAACGATGAACGCAGTTGATATTGAAGATTTCGCACTAATTCTCGAAAACTATTTTCGGCTTGTTCGGTATTAGCCTGTGCCAACGAAACTGCCTTTTGACGTTTTTGAGCAACTTGTAGTAGATACTGAAACTGTACAATCTGTTCGGCATTGCTCTGTCTCAAACCGCCTAATTCTCTGCTTTGCGAGTTATACGGCATGTGTTCAAGATAAAGGTTCGGATTTACACGCAGTCCAGCTTGTAATTCATAGGCTCTTCCCTCAGAAATTCCCAATTTAGCAGCAATCAATTGTAGGTTTTCTTGCAAAAAAGCATTTTCGGCCTGGTTAAGTGAAATTTTGAGTGTATCACTTTGTGCAGATACTTTGAAGCCTAAAAAGAGTAAAACAAAAATCAATTTTTTCATCGCATTCGTTAATTTTGATGCAGTAAAATTGGTCTTTGAATATCAAGTCGATTTTAAAGGAATATTAAAAGAAGATTAAAAGAAAAAAAACTCATTAATTGAATTCGTTTTTTATAAAACGCACCAATTAATGAGCTAAACAATTCACTATAAACAATTTACAAAAACTATCCTTTCATCATATATCCTCTCCCAACCACCGTGTGGATGAGTTTTACAGAGAAATTTTGGTCGATTTTTTTGCGTAGAAAATTTACATAAACATCAATCGTATTGGTACCTGTATCGAAGTTTAAGTTCCAAACTTTTTCGGCAATTTCTATTCTCGAAACTACCTTACCATTATTTCGCATGAAAAACTCTAACAACATAAACTCTTTAGAAGTAAGCGGAATTAATTGACCTCCTCGGCGGGCATTTTTTTCATTAAGGTCTAATTCCAAATCGGCAACTTGAAGATTACGTTTGAGTTCGTTTCCTTCGCTCGAACGGCGGTAGAGTGCATTCAATCGAGCGATAAGTTCTAAGAAATCAAAAGGTTTTACTAAATAATCATCCGCACCCGAATCAAATCCCAGCAATTTATCTTGCGTGGTTCCCATTGCCGTCAGAATCATTACTGGCGTTTTGATTTGTTCGGCACGAAGCTTTTTGGTTAAGTCAATTCCGCTGATTTTTGGAAGGTTTACATCAAAAACCATGAGGTCATAACTATTCGTTAATGCCATACTTTTACCAATTTGGCCATCAAAAGCCACATCGACTGTAAAACCACTTTCCTCCAATCCTTTTTTAATATATTCCGCCAATCTCAACTCATCTTCAACCAATAAAACTTTAATCGCTGCCATATTTAATAAATTTAATCTAACCTATATTTGCTTTTCATCGGTAAAATTCTAAAGCTAAGTATAGTATACCCTAAAAATAAGATTAAAATTTGATTAAAATGAAATTTCAGTCTATCGAATTCTCTTCCAACGTCTTTTTTGGCTACGCTTATTTAATATATTTCTGATTTCCTGACGAAGAGTTGTCCTTTCTTCAACATAGCAGCTATTCGGTGCATCTGGTAGCTTTCTGAAAATTGGTAGGAATAGTCCCATATAAATACTAATTCCTCTTGGATTACCAATATTAAAAATACCTGCTAAATTTTCTGACCCTAAAAAGAATGGTCCAATTCTCCCCGCAAGCCCAAAAGTAAGGTTTCGATAACCGTTTTGTAGTGAAATTGGCACGGCCACATCAATCCTTCTGCTTTCGTAGCGAGGTGTAATAGCCAGCATTGATGGCTGATTCATTCCCATTTTTTTGGGATTTCTCAAACTCTGAATCCAAGTAGCGTTCAGATAGATTTTTTCAGATACTTTATAATCGAAATTTGTAGAAAGAGCCATTGGCAAAGCCGCCACAAAACTATGCTGATAATCCGCTTGATTGATGTTAAAAGCATTATTCATTTGGTAATACAATCTATCTGGCGAATCAATTTTATTGAAAGTAGCGGGCTGAATTTGCACATTGGTTTTAGCAATCTGAATTTCATTTACATAGGTAGGATTATTATAATTAATGCTTCCAACATCAATCAACGCTACTCCAATTCGATACAAATACTTATTTTTAGTACCATCCATTCGCCATTTTCCATTTACTTTTACGTCATACTTATCAAATTCGGGTCTAAATTCATAAACAGCACCAATATCGAACCCATAGCCACTTCCAGCTGCCAAATTACCAAACAACCAATCCGTACTAAAACTCGCACTTTTAATAGCTTCACTCGTTGTTGTTCCGTAAGTCCCGACGGCAGTTCTAAAGAATACATCTTGTCGATTTACTCTTGCTGCATTGGCATTGACCGTATAATCTAAGTTATCTGCTAAAAAATGGATGTTCAAAAGGCCATTTACACGTTTTACAGTTAACCCAAATTTTAAAAAATCTTGGTCTTGCTCTCTGATAACCGCCCCGAATGTTAAACCCATTTCGGTATATCCATTCAAATTCATCACTAAATGATTATTATCTTGTGTAATACCGTATAAATCTTGGAGCGAAGTGCCATTGACCATAACATGAGCCACATCAGCGGTTGTATTACTCAAATTTGTCAACATTCTAACTCTTGAAGTGAACCCAATAGCAAATTTTGCTTTATCAAAAGTATAAATCATCGAGGGTCCCTTCATATCAGCTGCTATAAAAGCAACTGAGTTAGGCTTATCACGAGCCTCTTTGATATAGGAAGGACGGAAGCCAGGTAAGCCATTAGAAGCACGATATCGGCTGGGAACGGTATTGGTCGAAAGCCCGATAAAAGAATAAGGAGCAGCCCAAGCGGCATAATTATTTATGAAATCAGCATTACCGCCTGCAATATTCAAAAAAAACTTGTAACGGGAGTCTGCAACGTTAGCAGGATTTACGGATAAACTATACGTTCCTGCATAATTGCTTGTCGAAATTCCGAGCCATTGTTGAGCTAAAGATGTATAAGTTATAAAAAAAAGACAAAAAAGGATTCGCATTTTTTATTGAAAAGGTCAGTTTTGGGTTAGGGGTACTCCCACGAAATAAACGGACCACAAAAGTAAATAATTATACCCAAATGCTTTTGATTTTAGATAGATTAATCATATTTTGGACTTTCATTCACTCAAAGACCAAAGAAAAAATATGAATTACGATTTTAAAAATTACAAAACCGACAATTTCTTCGATGAAATGGTTACGCCAGAAGGAGATTCTCGGACGGGTAATCAGGCTCTCAAAAGTACGATTGAAAACCTTGCTTTTGAAAACCTAAAAAATAAACAAAAAGCAGCAGAACGTTCGATGGTCTCGGCAGGTATTACATTCAATGTTTACTCAGAAGATGGCGGAACAGAGCGAATTATTCCGATTGACATTGTACCGAGGGTAATCGACTCTCAAGAATGGGATAACCTTGAAAAAGGATTAATTCAACGAATTACTGCCCTAAATTTGTTTTTACAAGATGTTTATAATGAGCAAAAAATTATTCGTGATGGAATAGTACCTCGTGAAATCATCGAGTCAAGTAAAGGTTTTTTACCTGAATGTAAAGGCCTCACTCCTCCAAAAGGGGTTTGGATTCATATCACAGGAACTGACCTTATTAGAGATAATAATGGCGTTTTTACCGTTCTCGAAGATAACCTACGTTGTCCATCGGGGGTATCGTATATGCTCGAAAACCGTGAATTATCGAAGCAAACTTTTCCTGATGTACTTTCTCAGACTAATGTACGCTCGATTTCAGAATACCCAGCCAAATTATTGGAAGTATTAAGTTATATTTCGGGTCGCCCTGACCCTACGGTGGCAGTTCTTACACCTGGAATCTATAACTCGGCTTACTTCGAGCATTCATATCTGGCTCAACAGATGGGTGTTGAATTAGTTGACTACCGTGATTTGGTAGTGGTTGGCGATTACCTAAAAATGCGTACGACGAAAGGCTTCAAAACAGTTGATGTACTATACCGCCGCATTGATGACACATTCTTAGACCCTAAAACGTTTAATCCTCACTCATTGATTGGTATTCCAGGTTTATTTGATGTATATAAAAAAGGAAACATTGGTTTAGCAAATGCACCAGGAACTGGCGTAGCAGACGATAAAGTAGTTTATGCGTATGTACCTCGAATTATCAAGTATTACTTGGGCGAAGATGCCATCATACCAAACGTAGAAACGTATTTGTGTGGAGAACCAGATTCAATGAAGTATGTACTCGAAAATATAGAAAAATTGGTAGTAAAGGAAGCTAACGAAGCGGGTGGCTACGGAATGTTGATTGGCCCAAAAGCCAGCAAAGAAGAACATGAGAAATTCAGAGGCTTGATTCAGGCGAACCCAAGAAACTATATTGCCCAGCCAACCATATCGCTTTCTCGCAGCCCTTGCTTAGTAGAAGATGGTTTAGAAGGCCGCCACGTTGATTTACGCCCATACATTCTTTATGGTGATGGTATTCACGTAACCCCAGGTGGACTTACTCGTGTGGCCTTGAAAAAAGGCTCATTAGTCGTAAATTCGTCACAGGGTGGAGGAAGTAAAGATACTTGGGTACTTAAATAATTCTGAGTTTTGAGTTCTGAGTTTTGAGTTTTTTATATATTTTTGTACATAATTAAAGAATTGCTGTATTAATTCAGAACTCTTAACTCAGCAATCAGAACTCACATCATGAATATTACACGTTTTTCAACTTTAGTGGCAATCGTAGTTTTGGCAGCAATGGCCAGATTCATTCCACATCCATTTAATTTTACACCAATTGCCGCCATTGCGTTGTTTGGTGGAGCGTATTTTACCAAGCGTTGGCAAGCACTTTTTGTGCCAATGGCTGCGATGTTATTAAGCGATACAATTCTTGAAATCACTACTGGTTGGGGTTTTCATTCGGGTATGGTTATTGTTTATGCTGCCTTTACATTAGTTTCGGTTGTGGGCATAGTAATGCTTAAAAATGTAAATCCTGCTCGCGTAGTATCGTCTTCATTAATTAGCTCATTGATTTTCTTTTTGATTACGAATTTTGCATTTTTATATCCAGAATCAGCTGTAGCAGACCAAAGTTTAGGCACTTACCCACATAATTTTAGTGGTATTGTTTCGTCCTATATCGCAGGTTTACCATTTTTGAAAAACCAAATCTTAGGAGATTTATTCTTCTCTGGTCTTTTATTCGGTGGATTTGCTCTACTTCAACGTAGATTTGAAGCGTTGAAAATGGCTTAATTCTAAAATACCTAAACACAAAGCGAGCGTGCTATCATAGATAACACGCTCGCTTCTTTTATGAGGTTTTGATTAACTTTTCTATGATTTCTTTAATTTCCTAAGCGAGTCTTTCATCGAGATAAAGTCCGAAAGTATGAAAATGATTGTTAAGAATGCAATAATTATTTCTAATAAAACAATGAGTTTGGCCGCTACTGTGGCGGGCATTAAATCGCCATAACCAAAGAATGTAAAGTTTAAAATGCTGAAGTAAAAAAACTCAAAGGCTTCTTCGATTTTACCAAATTCGGGCATCACTCCAACAAAACTACTTTTATCTACTTCATATAAACAGAAAAAATCTATCGCAAAAGAAAGCGTCATTTGTCCGATATTGTACGTCATCAAAAATAAAAATTTATGATACGCAATATCTTCGGAAGTAGCAATAAGTAATTGGGTAGAGTTTTCAAAAATGAAATAAGTACTCTTCAAAAAAGCCCAAACTGTAATAATAATAGTAAGTGTTTGCACAGGAAACCAAGCCTGCACAAACACTATCTTGAATAAATAAGCTATGGAAAAAAGAATAGCAAACTCGGCAATCTCACGCTTGGGAAAAGTCATTTTTTATTTTCAGATAATATTCGGTTTAGCGAACTTACAAAAGTATCACAAATCAAACAACATTCTACACAAAGTATTAATTGTCAAGTACGTTTTTACTTCGTCAGACTCAGAAAATCCACTATTTAACCAAACATTTACTAATCATATAAAACTACTAATCAACCCTTTACAAGTTAATACTTATAATTTCCTGAGCATAATATCAGCCGTTTGCAAGGCTCCTTCAACCCAACCTTGGGCATCAGAGTAAGCTTCTCCGCAAATATACATTGGGCAATCTTCAATCGGATGAACGATTTTATCTCTTACTTCCCACGTTTTTACCCCGATATTCCAGCTATTCCAACCACCACCGTACGGGTCTTCGCCCCAATCACGGAACGCCGCACTGCGTACTTGAGGCGTAAAATCAAGGTCATGAATTTTCTGTAATTGTCTGGCCATTTCCGTAATCATTTTACGTGGAGCTTTATACTGCGACCATTTTTGATTTAAGCCATCAGACTTTGCAGAAGCCTCTTCTTGTTCGGCTTCGCCTTCAAATGGGTCTTCGATTTTAGTATGGGTAAGGTCTTCGGCCCAAGCCTTTTTGCGTTGCGGGCGAAGTCCATCCCAAAAACCAATATTTGAGCCATCATCATAGCTGGCAAGCAACATTGATGTACCGCTTTCGGCAGGTGTACCATCATCATTTGGCCAATAATAGGTCTGACGAACGGGTAAATCCGTAACCGTTCTACCTGACTGCAATGGTACATATTTTCCCGTAGCATCCGTAAAACCAGCCACTCGCCACCAAGGATTAGCATAAGTAGTAAATACCTTGAAAAGCGGACGTGGTGTAACCGAACCAATTAAAGATTGAATTTCTTGCAATTTAGGGCAAGTTGGAGCGAGTAAATCAAGCGAGCGGCGTGGTATTGCCAAAATTAATTGTCCTGCCGAATATTCTTTTCCGTTGATTGTTAGCTCAAATTTATCATTTTTCCACTCAAAAGCCTCTAATTTCGAGTTTAGACGTATTTCGCCACCTATTTTTTCAAAGAAATTTCCGAGAGTTATCGGCACCTGCTGGAAGCCGTACTTAAAGCCTTTGTACTTTGGTGTGATTCCGAAATCTGATAAATACCACGGAATAGCCGCTGCTGCATTCCAGTTCACCATCGTGGAGTTATAGCCGCCCGAATCTAAGCAAAATTGGTAGGCTTCGCCACTAATTACTCGATAAAGCAAATTCCAAAAACCTAATTTATAGAGCGGAACGCCTTCAAAAGTAGCATTCTTGGTCATTTCGAGGCGGTCATTTTCAGTTAGATTTGGGTTGGTTATACCAGGAACTAATTGTTCGATGGCATTGACAACGATAGTTCCCGAAGAATTAGCTCTTTCGAGAAACGAAAGATTGTACGGAACTTTATCGGGTTTGGTAGTAAAATCAGCCAATCGAAGATGCTCTCCACGTAGATAAGCAATGTTTTGTGGCTGGTCAACGGGGAAATCGTACAATTCGATTTGTTCGTGACTCGAAAGTTCTTTGTTTAACTCTGCGATTAGATTTACAATCAATTTTTGATTGTTTTCGAGAATACGCATTCCGCCCAACTCTGCTACCATGTTGGGAATTTCGGGTGGTTTTACCGAAAGTAAACGCCCTCCTACGTGGTCGCTTCCTTCAAAAACTACAATTTTTTTGTTGGGGTATTTTTGCTTGAGTTTCCATGCACTATATACACCCGAAACTCCCGCCCCTATGATGGCGATGTCGATATGCTCGTTTTTCATAAATTGTTTTGATAGTTTTAACGGTCCGAATCGAAAAAAATGAAGATTAGGAAAAGCTCTAATCGATGAATCAAAACTAAAAAACAAGCCTGAACTTTAGGCGGGTATAAATACCTGTTTTAGCTTGCTTTAAAAAACTTTAGATAAGATGCGTAAAGAATTGTTGAGTTGCGGTATCGTAAACGATGATTGCTTCAGTGGTGTCACCTAATTGGAAGAGTTTTTCTCAGTACTCATTCCAAACAGCTGAGTTTCCAGCACTCATAAAATCATCAGAAGGGCCAATGGCATTGGCCATCAGTACTGTGAGACTTAGATTTTTGGCAATTTCGGTGTAATGTAAATTGACTTTTTCTACTCCTTTCGCAGATTTTACTACACTTGCTAAATAAATATCAGCTCCATGGGCAGAAGCAGTAGCTGCATGCTCGTTTGGTAAGGATTCAAAGCAAATGGCGGGAGCAATTTTATGGTCTTTATACGAAATAAAAATTGGCTCTTTTCCACTTATAAAATATGGATATTCGTCGACATGGAGGATTTGCTTGGAATAAACGATTCGTGGCATATTTGGTTGAAAAATAATCATGCTAATGCAAATACCTGCACTTTGGTGAATGGGAACTCCGATACAAATGATGATATTAGTGTTATTGGTAAGTTTTTGAAAGACTTCCAAACAATGGTCGGTTTCTGAAATGGCCAATTCTTGAACGAGCGTTGGTTCGTAGCCCAAAATTGAAAGTTCTGGAAAGAAAATAAGGTTTACAGCATTTCGGACAGCATTATTTGTACAAATAATATGTTTTTAAATATTTCTTTCAATATCTCCTTTGATTGATTCTATTTGAGCGGAGCAAAGCCTCACATTTTTGGGGATTATGAATTGAGATATTCTCTTATTTGTTCAATCACATCTTTATTCACTATCTTTTCTTTCTCTGAAAATACAACGAAAGCCTTTCCTCGATATTGGTCTTCAAACGCATTAAAGTTTTTCTTCATTCTTTCGGATACACTGTAACCAGAAAAAGCAATATTTGAAGTTATTGGTTTAATTTGAATCCCAACTACTTTATTGTTTTTTGTTGACTTTGCTATATAATCTATATCTCCAGCGTGGTCTAAGTCAGAATCACTCTCTTCAAAAGTTAGTTCGGGAAATATTTTAGCCAGATTATCGAAAACAACCGATTTTTCTCTAAAAAAGCCATTAAATGTTCTTCTGATTGTTACATCTAAGATATAATCTATACAATCATTTTCAGTAATTTCTTCAAATGCTTTTGTCCATTCTGGAATCACAACAGCATGGATTTTTTCAAACAGTCGTTTTCCGAGCTCATCAATCAGTTCTCTATCAACTTTCTCAGCATCAACCTTTTTAGTGTAGGCATTTTCCCAATAGAATTCCTCCCAATCTTGAATGGTTTTAGGTTGACATTTTCTGATTAGTTCCATAACGGAACCTACCTTACTTGGTCTGGTTAGTCCATATCTTTGAGCCGTGTAATTTAATACGTGTTCTTTGCCTTGAAATTGATTACTTTCAATATGATTCTCTTGTGTCATTTAAGTAGTTTATTACACTGGTTGCTATATGGAATGCAAATGGTAATGGTACACTATTAGCCACTTGCCTTGATTGTTCGCTTTTCGGGCCAGCGAATATATAATCATCTGGATAGCCTTGTATTCTTGCCATTTCGCGTATTGTTACCCGCCTATGTTCAATCGGATGATAATAATGGTCATTATTATTGTGAACAATAGTAGGACTTACATCGTTTAAATGCAGTCTTTTCATTGCTCTTTTTAAGTCAGAATTATTTTGTAATTCTACTGGACAATCTTTCATCGAACCACCCTGAGGAATAAACTTTATTCTTTCTTCATTCAATGCCGAAAGTTTTGAAACATCGTGATTGTGTACGTATTCACTTATAGGGTTTTTGATTATTACATCTCCTACTGTTAAAAATTGTCCAAATAGTGGTGGATATACAACTGGTTCTGGATATTTATATGTCCGATTTAAGCCTTTTCTTGTACCAACAATAATTGTTCTATTTCGGCTTTGTGCGGTTCCATAATGTTTGGCATTAAGAATTTTGTATTGAACATCAAAGTTTTGATTTTCGAGTTCTTCTAAAATTAACTTAAGTACGATGCCTTTTTCCAAAGTAACCATTCCTGATACATTTTCCATTACAAAAATATCAGGATTTACCTCAGACAATACTCGAACATATTCTTTGAATAGCCAGTTTCGAGGGTCGTCAAGTGACCTATTCGGATTAGCTGTGGAAAAACCTTGGCATGGAGGTCCTCCAATTAGAATATCTGCTTGTGGTAAATTCTTAAGATTTCTTATATCATCACAAACAATATGATTACCTATATTATTTGCGTACGATTCACAGGCATATTTGTTATTATCGTTTGCTAATAAAATTTCAACGCAATCTGTATTTAAGAACCCTAAATCGAGACCACCACTACCCGAAAATAATGAAATTAATCTATATTTTTTCTTTAAACTCATTTTATTAAAACCAACTTCTTATTTCAACCAAACACTATTTGTTTGTATAACACAAAGTAAATCATAAAAATCTGAATGTCATTATAGATTTCTTCTGAAACCACGTTATAAAATCACAAACTCCACTCTTCGGTTTTGCTTGCGTCCTTCTTCCGTTTTATTATCCGCGATGGGTTTGGTATCTCCATAGCCTTTGAACTGAATTCTTTCTCCTGCAATACCCTTACTTTTTAAATATTCTCGAACGTTGTAAGCTCTTTCAAGTGATAATTGTTTGTTTTTTACGGGGTCGCCTACATTATCGGTATGGCCTTCTAATCTAATTTTCATTTTTGGGTCTTCTTTCAACATTTTTAATAAAGCATCAATTTGCTCCGTAGATTCTGGTAAAAATGTGGCATCTCCTTCCTTGAAAATAAAATTATTAAGCCTAAACTTATTTTCTTCCACCTTCGTAATCAACTCGGTCGATTTAATTTCTTCTTTAGGTTCTGCCTTTGAAATTTCGTCTTTTACAGGTTCAGGATTTTTAACATCCTTTCCAATAGGGCTCAAATAAAAACTTTGGGCAAATTGCTGACTTTTATCCATTTTAGACAAATCTATGCTTTCTTGTGTCGATTCATATCCCTTGGCAGAAGCCACAAAAGTGTATGCTTCGGGTTTTAGTTTAAACAAAAATTCTCCAGCTTGAGAAGTTTTGACCGAATCGGCCTTTTGAGCATCAAAATCAAAACGATACAATACTTTTCCCGCAATTGGCTTATTGGTTTTTGCATCAATGAGTTTGCCCTTGATTGTAAGCATTACCTCGGTTTCTTCTTGAGATTCGGGCTTTTTGGCAACGGCAGGCGGAGTGGTTTGTACTAAAGGATTATTGATATGAACCCCATAAAAGTTCCAATATTTATGGCTGTCTTCGGGGCGGTTTTTTCCTTCAATTAAGTTGAAAGTTTCGATTCCTGCGTCAAGTTTCTCAAAATAAACCGTAAAACGGTATTTTTCACCTGGAACAACTTCTTTTTCTTCGGGTAATTCGGGAATACCTGTGCATTTAATGTATTTAAAACGCTTTCCATTACCGTTGATATAACTTTTTGGATTAAAGGAAATCGTATAACCAGAATTTTGTCTTGGTTGATTGGGGAACGGAAATTGGAATTGATAAGTATTACCTCGTTGTTGGGCTACTTGATACGAAAAAAAGACAATGGTGTAATTGCCACGAATTTCAACCTTTGTAATATCCGTTTCGTAGCTGGTTTGGTCATCAATTTCGGGCATTTTTGTGATTATCTGACCAAAACTATTTAAAAAAGATAGAATAAAGAGTGTCGATAGTAATTTTTTCATCGCGTTAAAAATTCAATTTTATTTCACCGAAAAAACGAATGTAGGTATTTTTTAGTTTATTTGTGGATGTTAATTTTTGTTAAATAGATTTCGATGAAAACTTTAAATGACTTACTCCAACTCGGCGACCCACGTTTATACGAAGTATGTGAGCCTGTTTATGAGCATGAATTACCACAAGTGAAGGCATGGGTAGCAGATTTGCATAATGTTATGGAAGAAATTAGGGCAAAATATCAATTTGGTAGAGGAATTGCAGCCCCGCAACTCGGAGTAATGAAGCGTTTGATTTATCTCAATCTTGACCGACCAATTACTATAATAAACCCAGTTTTTGAAAATCTCAGTGAGGAGATGTTTGAATTGTGGGATGATTGTATGTCATTTCCGAATCTTTTAGTAAGAGTAAATCGCCATAAAAAACTCACAATCAAATACTTAGATGAGAATTGGCAACCCCAAGTTTGGCAGGTAGAAGATGCTATTTCTGAACTTTTGCAACACGAATACGACCATCTTGATGGAATTCTTTGCACCATGAGAGCCATTGATAATCAATCTTTTAAATGGAGACCAACGCCAGAAAGTTAATGTATAATGATTAATTATTAATGGTGAATATTTTCACAAAGTCCCCTTCAGGGGATTTAGGGATGGGGGTTTTGCAGAAGCACTAACCATGCTTCTTTTACTTTATTTTCATTCAATAGTCGTGCGGCTTCGGCATGCAATAAATTATCGAGAAATGCACAGCCGTACATGACTTGCTCAATAATATTCTGCATCGTTGGCATTGCCCTATATGCTTCAATTTCTGCTTGTGTTGGCAGATTCTCAATATTGCCGAGTTGCCCTAAATGATTACCAGTAAGAATTTTTGAAAGTCGTATTTTTTCGGGAATTGCATCATAGCCAATACCTATTTTTGTAATTGGCTTCTCTACCTCAAACATTGCTTCTCTATTTGCTCGTGCATACCAATCTCCGCCCATGCGTGCAACCCAATCGGTTTTGGTTTGGTCTATTTTTTGGTTTTCGTCTAAAATACTTTCAGAAATATGTGCCATCAGAACCTCACAAATAGCTAAGTTCATACTACCAATCTGCTTGATTTCCAGAACCTTACATTCAAATTGAGCTTTTGATTCTTTTACTCTTGGCGGTTTGACTAAAACTGATTTTTCTTCGGTAAAACCTGCTTTAATAAATTCATTCGTACCTCGTGGAAACTCGACACTCGAAAGCGACATTTGCTGTACCATGTCATAATCTACTATGTTGATTACTACTTCTGGTACTTCTTCAAGATTGAGGGTTGTATCTTTTTTAGAGCCATCTCTACCACGATTATTGGGTGCGAAAACCAATATCGGAGGGTTGATACCCATGATATTAAAAAAGCTAAATGGACTGAGATTTATTTTACCTTCTTTGTCAATCGTACTGGCAAACGCAATGGGCCGTGGTGCTACTGCCCCAGTCATATAACTGTAAAAAACTCTCGAATCTAATTCTTTCGGATTTAATGTAAGCATGTTTTTGCTGAAAGACATCCCCCTACCCCCCGCTTCGGCAGTCCGATTCAAAGGGGGAATTATTACTCAATAACAAAACTCCCCCTTTGAAGGGGGCAGGGTGATGTAAATTTTATTTAAACTATTTTCCCCGTAACTTCTCCAAATCCTACTCTTTTTCCATCTTTTTCACAAAATCCAGCCAAGGTTAAGGTATCACCACTTTCGAGGTAAGTGCGGGTTTCTCCATCATTCAATGTTATTTGATTTTTCCCAGCCCAAGTGAGTTCTAAAAGTGAGCCATACGAACCAACTTCCGAACCGCTTATTGTTCCAGATGCTAAAATATCGCCGATTTTTAAGTTACAACCGTTGACTGTATGGTGAGCAACCTGCTGGGCAATATTCCAATACATATATTTAAAATTTGTATTAGTAATAGTTGTTTCGTTAAGTTTTGCAGTAAGATGAATATCAAAGTTTCTGATACCATTAACCTGCAAATACGGCAATGGCTGAGGGTCTTGTGTTGGGCCTTTTACTCGAAAAATTTCTAAGGCTTCGAGCGTAACGACCCACGGAGAAATGGAAGAAGCAAAGTTTTTCCCCAAAAAAGGCCCCAAAGGTAATGTTTCCCAACGCTGAATATCTCTTGCCGACCAGTCATTGAAAAGCACCAATCCGAAGACATAATCTTCGGCTTCGGCGGTCCTAATGCCCTGACCATACTCTGAGTTTTTGCCAATAACTGCACCAATTTCTAATTCAAAATCTAACTCTTTTGTGTATCCAAAAACTGGATTGGTTGAATCAGTAGGTTTGAATTGCCCTTGTGGGCGATGAATTGGAGTACCCGAAACTACAATCGAACTGGCACGACCATGATAAGCAATAGGAATATGTTTCCAGTTTGGATAAAGTGGGTTATCTGGGCGGAAAATTTTTCCTGCATTGGTTGCATGTTCGATACTTGAGTAAAAATCAGTGTAATCGCCGACTTTTACGGGTAAGTGCATTTTTACATCTTCAATTTTATGAAAAACGTGGGCGAAATGCTTTTTTAATGGAGAATTTTCTTGTGTAAGCCACTCCTGAAGTTGCAGGCGAACGGCATTTGTGCGTTTTTTACCAAGTCCAATAAACGGATTAAGGCTCGATTGATTACAAATATTTCGAGGAATATTCAATAAACCCAATTTACGGGTTTGTTCTAAATCAACAACGTAATCTCCAATTCTGACGCCTACTCGTGGCTTTTTTTGGTGTGTACTGAAAATTCCAAACGGAAGATTATCTATCGAAAAATCGCTGTCTGCTGCTATATCGAGCCAAGTATTCATTGTATTTTGGTTTTGCAAAAATAGTTTACAAAGTACAGTGCTGTAAACTGATTTTGCAAACCATCTATTATTTATCGCTCACATTTTTGTGAATCGTATCCATGATTCTGACCAAATGGTCGTAGTCTTCATCGGTTAAACTACCCCACGATTTACGGCGAATCTCGGCAATCACTACCAATGCATTTTCGTGAAGTTTTTCGCCTTCATCGGTCAAATAAATATTAAATTTTCGGCGGTCTTCATCGGCCATTTGGCGTCTGACTAAGCCTTTTTCTACCAGTAAATCTAAGATTCGGGTGATGGTTGGTGCATCTTTTGCAGTATCAACCGCCAAATCATTCTGACTAATTCCTGCTTTGGGTTTGATGTGGTCAATCACCACCCATTGGTCAACAGTTAGGTCGATACCGCCATCAGTTAAGCCCTTTTGCATGAAACTGCGAATACGCTTGATAGTTGTATCAATCTTGAAATAGTATGAACGTTTGTCTAAATGTGTCATTTAATTAAAATTCAGTCTTTATCTACTTTTTTGAGCGGTTAGCAATTGGCTATTAGCTTTTAGCAAAAGAATTTTGAAAAAAAATGGATTCTGTATTCAGGTGAATTATCAAAAGAATTTTATTGATAAAAGAAAAGAATGCCAAATTTATCTGATGCTAAAAGCTGTTAGCCAACAGCTAAAAGCTTTTATATTACAAAAGTAGAAAAAACCTTCAATTATTGATACACTAATAATTGACGTTCTAAAATTTCTTCAAAATTTTTGAGTGATTGAAAGAGTTGTTCGTAAGATTCTATCACAAAGTATTTTTTCTGATAGGCATCTATTTTCACTTCAGTTTTCAAAATTTCTTCGATACAATAAGGCACACGCTCTGGCACGCCACTGACCAAACTGTAAACACTTTCGCCACTCGACGAAATAATGCCACCTCCGTAGATTTTGAGTTTATTGTTTTCTCGAATTAAGCCAAATTCTACTGTAAACCAATAAAGTTTCTGAAGCAGCTTTACGGCTTCTTCGACATGAATATATTTGAGTGAAATGACACTAAACTCAGCCAAAAAATCACAAAATGCTTGATTGGTAAGCAATGGAATATGCCCAAATGTATCATGAAACATATCAGGTTCTTCCAGATATTCTATTTGCTCTTTTGTTCGGAGCCAAGTAGAAGCAGGGAATTTTTTATCGGCTAAAAGCTCGAAAAACTCTTTTATTGGCACCAAGCCCTCACATGCCACAACTGTCCAGCCCGTAAGTGGTTTTAGCCTTGGATTTATCTCTGTTTCAAAGTTTGGAATATGCTCTGCTGTAAACCCTGCTTTGTCTATTCCCTCCAAGTAATCAATACTGGCAATAGCAGGTAATTTCTGCATTTGTCTTTCGAACAGTAATTTCCAAACTTCTTGGTCAGCAACCGTGTATGAATTATAGTTTTGACCCCTAACCCCTAAAGGGGAACTAAAGTTTTTGTCTGAATCTATAACAGTATTTACCATGTTCATTGTTTTGAAGTGTTTATTTTTACATAAACCGAGAATCTGTAAACTCCCCTTTAGGGGTGGGGGTTATAGTGTTCCTCTCAAGATTTGTTCACGTTCAATGGCTTCAAAAAGAGCTTTGAAATTGCCTTTCCCGAATGACTTTGCCCCTTTTCTCTGAATGATTTCAAAAAACATCGTTGGACGTGGCTCAATTGGCTTCGTGAAAATTTGAAGCAAATATCCTTCTTCGTCACGGTCAACCAAAATTCCGAGCGGGCGAAGTTGTTCGATTTCTTCTTCAATATCACCAACCCTACTTTTCAAATCTTCATAATAGCTATCAGGAACTTGTAAAAATTCCACTCCGTGACTTCGCAAGTGTGTAACTGTCGTAATAATATCATCAGTAGCGACAGCTAAATGTTGCACTCCCGCTCCACCATAAAAATCTAAGTATTCTTCTACTTGTGAGCGTTTTTTGCCTTCTGCTGGTTCGTTGATTGGAAATTTAATTCTGCCATTACCATTCGACATCACTTTACTCATCAAAGCAGTATATTCAGTAGAAATATCTTTGTCATCAAAACTTACCAACTGATTGAAACCCATTACTTTACCATAGAAATTCACCCATTCGTTCATACCATTCCAACCTACGTTTCCTACAATATGGTCAATGTATTTCAAACCAACGGGAGCAGGTTTGTAGGCAGGATTCCATGCACGGAAATTTGGCAGAAATACGCCTTTGTAATTTGTACGTTCTACAAAAATATGAACAGTATCACCATACGTATGAATACCTGAGCGAACTACTTTGCCATTTTCATCTTCTTCTACAACTGGTTCAAAATAAGGTTTCGCCCCACGAGAAATGGTTTCGTAGTAGGCATCACTGGCATCATCTACCCAAAGAGCAACTACCTTCACCCCATCGCCATGTTGGTCGATATGTCGCCCAATTTCAGTATTTCCGTGTAAAGGTGAAGTTAATACCAATCGAATTTTACCTTGCTGAACAACGTAACTTTCACGGTCACGAAGTCCAGTTTCTAAGCCTGCATAAGCCAAAGGCTGAAAACCAAATGCTGTTTGGTAATAATGGGCAGCTTGTTTGCAATTTCCTACGTATAATTCGATGTAATCAGTGCCATTGATGGGTAGGAAGTCATTTTTTTGTTCGATAATATTTTGTGTTTCTTGAAGTACCATTTTATTATTTTTTGAATGTTGATGTAAATTTCAAATTACCACGAAGGCACTAAGAACATAGAGAAACACTAAGTAAAACTATGTGTTCTTAGTGCCTTCGTGGTGAATAACGCTCAGTTTTAACTAATCTATCCAACTCTGAAAATACTTGCCATCATCATATTTCATAGCATTTTCTGTAATCATTAATGGGCGAAAGGTATCTACCATGACAGCCAATTCGTGCGTTTCTTTTTTACCAATGCTTCGTTCCATTGCTCCTGGGTGTGGCCCATGCGGAATGCCACCTGGATGGAGTGTAATATGACCTTTTGCAATATCATTTCTACTCATAAAATCACCATCGACGTAATAAATTACCTCATCAGAGTCGATGTTCGAATGATTATATGGTGCTGGAATAGCTTTTGGGTGATAATCATAAAGCCTTGGGCAAAATGAACAAACCACAAAAGCGTCGGTTTGAAAAGTTTGATGAACTGGCGGTGGCTGATGAATTCGGCCTGTGATTGGCTCAAAATTATGAATCGAGAAACCCCAAGGATAGTTGTAGCCATCATAGCCAACTACATCAAACGGGTGATATTGGTAAACTAATTGGTGAAGTTGGTGTTGTTTTTTTATTTTTACCAGAAACTCCCCTTTTTGGTCGAATGTTTCTAAGATTTCGGGAAGTTTATAATCTCTTTCGCAGAAAGGCGAACTTTCAAGGAGTTGTCCAAAATGATTTCGGTAGCGTTTAGGCGTATAAATTGGTGAGTGCGATTCTACATAAAAAATGCGATTATCATCGGTGTCAAAATCTATTTGATAAATCATTCCTCGTGGAATAATCAAATAATCTCCGTATTCAAAACTTATATTTCCGAGTTGTGTGCGAAGGGTTCCCGAACCCTTGTGAATGAATAAAAGCTCATCAGAATCTGCATTTTTATAGAAATACTCTCGCAAAGACTTTTTCGGAGCGGCCACACCAATGATACAGTCTTTGTTAAACATCATGGGTTCACGGCTTTCCAGATAATCATCTTTGGGTTCAACATTAAAACCAATAAACTTACGCATCATCATGTTATGAGCATTCGCTGATTTTGGCGTTAAGTCTTGGCTTTCAAGCATTTGCATCACTTGCGTCGGTCGATGAATATGATACATCAACGAAGCCATGCCATCGAAGCCAATTGTTCCAAACAATTGTTCGTAGTATAAACTACCATCGGGCTTTTCAAATTGGATATGCCTTTTGGCTGGAATTTTTCCAAGTTTATGATAGATAGGCATTTTAAATATCGAATAATATATTTGTTTTACTAACTATTGTTGCACATACAAAATTATAAATAATATTTGTTATGACAATTAAAATGTAATTATTTTTTCATTTGATTAAATTATACCAAGCAGTACAGTAAGATTGTAGGACAAATTTTGAACTTGTTAATTGGAGGGAAGTATTATTAAAAGGAAATGTAATGGGCGTATCGCATACGCCCACTTAAGTAAGAGGTCAAACTAAATTATTGAGCCAAAGAATGATTTTCTTGAAAACTTCACGTTTCTCGGGTTCGTTGTGAGTTTCGTGATATAAACCTTCAAGCGAAATAAACGTGACGAGTTTGCCAGCGTTTTGAGCAAAAAGTTCACTTCCGTGATGCGAAGTTAGGCGGTCAGCTGTGCCGTGATAGAGTAAGGTTGGAATACTTAATTTATCGGCATTATCAATCGCCCATTGACCAGTTTCTATCATTTCAATACCCATTTTAGCTGAAACTTTATCATGTACGAGTGGGTCTTCGTTGTATTTTTTCACTTCCTCTGCATCTCTCGAAATAGCCGAAGAATCTAAGCCACTACTCAAACTCAATGCAGGAAGAATACCTTTCATCATTCGCCCAATGGTAAGCGTAATAGGTGAAGGCTGAAATGCCAGTTGAAAATAAGGAGAAGAAAGAATAGCTCCAGCAATTTTTGGCTGACGACGAAGTAGATAGTTTGCTACTAAATTTCCTCCCATACTATGCCCGTAAAGAATTTGTTTGGCATCAGGAAAATGATTGGAAGCAGCTTTCAAAAGTGCATCTACATCATTCAAGAAAGTTTCAAAATCAGGAAAATGTCCACGTTTCCCTTCCGATTTTCCGTGTCCACGTTGGTCGCAGCCAATCACGGCATAGCCATTGCTCGTAAACATTTCAGCCACATGGTTATAGCGATTGATATGCTCACCCATTCCGTGCATCATACAAATGACGGCTTTTGTGGGCATATTCGTTTCCCATTTTTTGCCGTAAATATTGAGTCCATCGGAGGTTTTCCAAGATAATTCGGTAGCGTTCATAAGGTTTTTGAATAGATTTTATGCCTAAATATAGCAAATTCTTATCATAAACAACCGAGAGTTTGTGGCTTGGGTTGGTTTCTTTATATTTGTGCAGAAAGAAGGGAAGATTTTATTGTATTTGAACATATTAAGCAAAAAAATAAAATGACTTCAAATTTTGAGTTAAAAGGAGTTTGGTTTCTTCCTCACAATAAAGAAAAGAAAATATATGGTTCACTATTTTATGAACAAGGTAAAAGCTCAAAACTTGATTTGATTGGAGCTTTTGATGAGTTATCGCTTGGGAGCAAATACGAAATAATTTTAGGGATTACAAGTGAGGGAGAATCGATTACACTTTATGAATGTTATGTTAGTAATTGGAATAAAATAAGTAGTGAAGACTATTCGAGTCCAACTTCTGAGGTAATCACAAATTATATATTGAGAGGTTTTCATTTTGAAAATATAGATACTATGATATTCAATAGAACCTCATGTGAAATATTTAATTTGGATGAATGGATAGGAGTTAGTGGTTTTTTTCATGAACCAACAAATATAGAGAAATTGAGAAATGGAGAAAGAGTAATACAATATAAATTACCAGTTTTACCCAAATTTAAGATTGATAATACCTGTACTGGACAATTTAAATATTCTGTAAATAACATTGGTTGGTATAGATTTCAGAAAAGTGTTACTTTGAATCAAAATGTTGAATTTGAGCTTGATTTTAAAGATGAGAAAAGATTTAATAAAATCCTTTTCTACATAATTCGATTTCAAAATTTTTTAATTTTGGCTCTTAATGAAGCTACTTCAATTAAATCAATAAATTTATTTCGAGAAGAAGAAAACAGTACACCTATAAGAGTATTTTTAACCAACTCTCTAATTCAAAATTCTCGAAAAGTAAAATTTGATATGCAAATGCTTTTTGACTATCAAAGAATAAATGAAGATTTTCCTACAATTATTCAAAATTGGTATTCAAAATACGATATCCTTGAATCATCTTTAGATTTAATATTTGACCAATTTTATAAAGGGAATAATTTTAGTGAAAATACTTTTTTAAACTTAGCCCAGGCGGCCGAAACATTTCATGCTCGTTTACACAATCACACGAAGATACCGAAACAAGAGTATAAAGAAATGCAAAGTGAAATATTACGTCTTACTCCTGAAAAGTATCACTATTGGTTAAATGACCAATTCAATTTTGGAAATGGTCTAAATTTGCAAACGAGATTAACTGAACTCTGTGAGAAGTATTCAAATAAAGTTCTTGATGAATTAATTGGTGATAAAGAATTATTTACCAAACAAGTCAAACATTCGAGAAATTATTACACACATTATTCGCCAAGTAGTAAGAAAAATGCCCTCAAAGGGTATGATTTATATGTTTTAAGTGAAAAATTAAAAGCTATATTGATAAGTGCTATTTTGATAGAAATTGGCTTTGATGATAAAAAATTAGAAGAATATTATTCTAATGTAAAATGGCTTTTCTTTAATCACATAATTTAATAACACTTCAAACAACAACAAAACCAATGAAACAAGTATTAAAAACGCTTAAAATTAAATCCCTCAACAATGGTGTAAGCACAGGCGTTGAAAGCTGGGCGGGCGGTGGAAAAGTGCTTAGTTCGTATTCGCCAGTAGATGGACAATTGATTGGAAAAGTACGCCAAGCCAACCGAGAAGATTATGATAAAGTAATTGAAAGTGCCAATGCTGCTTTTAAAGTTTGGCGAACTGTTCCTGCACCAAAACGGGGTGAAATTGTACGCCAAATGGGCGATGCACTTCGTGAAAACAAAGATGCTTTAGGTCGATTAGTTAGCTACGAAATGGGCAAAAGCCTACAAGAAGGCTGGGGAGAAGTACAAGAAATGATTGACATTTGTGATTTTGCGGTTGGACTTTCTCGCCAATTATATGGTCTTACTATGCACTCTGAGCGTCCGCAACACCGTATGTACGAGCAATGGCATCCGCTGGGCATTGTCGGAATTATTTCAGCATTCAATTTTCCAGTAGCCGTTTGGTCTTGGAATACTATGTTGGCGTGGATTTGTGGCGATGTTTGTGTGTGGAAACCTTCAGAAAAAACGCCATTGACAGCCATTGCTTGTCAAAATATTATTCAACAAGTTTTACGCAAAAATGATATTCCCGAAGGTGTTTCTTGCCTTATCGCAGGAGATAGAAAAGTAGGTGAATGGCTATCGAATGATACGAATGTTGCTTTAGTTTCTGCTACAGGTTCAACTCGCATGGGTAAAGCGGTTGGACAGGCTGTTGCTGCTCGTTTTGGTAAAAGTTTGTTAGAATTGGGCGGAAATAATGCCATAATTGTTACACAAAATGCTGATTTAGATGTAGTTATTCCTGCGGTAGTTTTTGGTGCAGTCGGCACTGCTGGACAACGTTGTACAACCACTCGCCGCTTATTCTTGCACGAAAGTATGTACGAGGAAGTGAAAAATCGTTTAGTGAAAATCTATGCTCAACTCCGCATCGGCGACCCGCTCGATGTCAATAACCACGTTGGACCATTGATTGATGTTGATGCCGTAAACAACTATAAAACAGCCATTGCCAATATCCAAAACGAGGGTGGCAAAGTGCTTTATGGAAATGAAGTCTTATCGGGAACTGGCTATGAATCAGGATGTTATGTAAAACCAACGATTGTTGAAGTGCAAAATCAAAGCCCAACGGTTTGTCACGAAACCTTTGCACCGATTCTTTACATCAAAAAGTTTTCAACGCTCGATGAAGCCATCGAATTACAAAATGCCGTTCCGCAAGGACTTTCTTCTTCAATCTTTACCCTTAATATGCGTGAAGCCGAGCAGTTCTTATCTTACGCTGGTTCAGATTGTGGAATTGCCAATGTAAATATTGGTACATCTGGAGCAGAAATTGGTGGAGCTTTTGGCGGAGAAAAAGAAACAGGCGGAGGTCGTGAAAGTGGCTCAGATGCATGGAGAAATTATATGCGTCGCCAGACTAATACGATTAATTACAGCACACAATTACCTCTTGCACAAGGAATTAAGTTTGATTTATAGCCCCCCAGCCCCCGATGGGGGTGCTTTTTAATCATTCAAAAGATAGCCTCTTAATTCCCCCATCGGGGGTTAGGGGGCTTTTAAATATCTAACTTCGTTTCATTCTTAATTTCGCTCATCACGAAAGTGCTGTGGGTGCTACCGATATTTTCGAGTGAAGCCAGTTTGTTCATTAAAAAGCTTTGGTATTCACGCATATCTTCTACTACTACTTTTATCATAAAATCGTATTCGCCCGAAATATTGTGGCATTCAATCACTTCATCTAACTTCACAATTTCTTGCACAAATTTCTTCCCTGCCTCTTGGGCGTGTTCTTTCAGACGAATATTACAAAAAACCATCAAATCTTTACCTACTTTCTCACGGTCGATAAGGGCTACATATTTCTTTATCACACCTTCATTTTCGAGTCTTCGCACACGCTCATAGACTGGTGTAGGCGAGAGATTGAGCCGAGAGGCAAGTTCTTTAGTGGTCAGGTGTGCATTTTCTTGAAGGGACTTCAAAATTTCACGGTCAGTACTATCTAATTTTTGCATAGATAAAATGTCGTTTTTATCAAATATTTATGTCAAAATTAAAAATAAAAACCATATCAAACAATCAAGCTTTAGATAAATTATCTATTTT
>JALQYE010000059.1 GCA_023254245.1 Emticicia sp. | reverse complement strand
GAATTAGCTCAAATTTTAACCGAAATTTCAAAAAACCAAAAGGCGGTCATTCTGAATCCTGCTTACACGTTGCTTTTTCAATCGAAGGCTATTTTGAAAGTTTTGTGGGAACTCTACCCAAATCATCCTTTACTTTTAGAAACAAGTTCAAAGCCTATTTTGGGTAAAACATGTGTAGAAAAAGTGCTTTTCGGCCGTGAAGGGGCAAATGTTCGCATTGTTTCGCCATCAGGTACCACTGAAACCTCAACCGAAGGAGATTATTTTGAGCAAAACACAGTTTTTCAAGAATATACCGAGTTTGTAAAAGATAATGTAGGAAATTCTCAGATGGCGTTCCGCTATCAGGCAGGTGTATTTTTTGTAGGTGAAGCCTGTGGGCTGGGCTACCGTAGAGGCGGAAAAATTTTAGATAATAAAGCTCAATTTTGCGGACATTTGATTGAATAGTCAAACTTTTAGAACATAAAAAATCCTTACAGAATTTGATTCTGTAAGGATTTTACTTTCAATCTATATCTGATTAAAACGATTTTGCAATATTTGTAAACTCTCTTGATTTCAATGATGCTCCACCCACTAAGCCACCATCAACATCTGGACAAGCGAAAAGTTCTTGAGCATTGGCTCCGTTTACGCTTCCACCATAAAGGATAGAAATTTCGTCGGCTACTTCTTGGCCATATTTTGATGCCAAATGGTCTCTCAAGACTTTGTGCATTTCTTGTGCTTGGTCGTTTGAAGCAGTTACGCCCGTACCGATTGCCCAAATTGGCTCATAAGCAATCACGGTTTTCTTCAAATCTTCAGCCGAAAGGTGGAAAAGACTATTAGTGATTTGTCCACAAACGAAATCGAAATGAATTCCTTCGTTGCGTTGCTCCAAAGTTTCGCCACAACAGAAGATTGGCGTAAGGCCTTCTGCTAAAATAGCGTCTACTTTCTCCGCTAAAAACGCATCAGACTCATTAAAATACTGACGACGCTCACTGTGACCAATAATCACGTGACCAACGCCAACCGATTTCAACATCGGTACTGAAACTTCACCTGTATATGCACCCGAAGCCTTTGGATAACAGTTTTGAGCTCCTAACGAAACCTTTGGCGTATCAATCATTTTTCCGAAAGTACCTAAATATGGAAACGGTACGCAAATCACCACTTGTACGTTGGGATTTACAACTTCGTCTTTTACCATATTTACTACTTCTGAAAGTAAGATTTGACCTTCTTCAAAAGTCTTGTTCATTTTCCAGTTACCAGCGGCGATTTTTTTTCTCATTGCTCTTAGAATCTTTGGTTAATTTTTAGTCGATTAGGCATCAATAACCATCGACATTATATTTTCAACTAATTGATTGTAAACTATTTAAAAACCTATTTTTCTTAAATAGCCTCGCAAAGATACTCGTTTTTTTATTTGTTGGGTAAAACAATTTTCTAAATTGTTCGACGACGGCACAATTCAGAGAATTATATTACAACCAAATTTCCATTGCTACATCAGCACGTTCGTAAGGCGATGTAAAGTTGTCTATCCTACTAAAGCCCAATTTTTTATACAAAGTCAAAGCTGGGGTAAGAGTCGAATTGGTCTCAAGATATACCCTTCTTGCTCCTAATTCACGGGCTTTCTGGATAGCGGCCTCACCAATTAGTCCACCGATGCCTAAACCACGGGCGGCTTCACTTACACCCATCTTACAGAGTTCATAAGAGCCATCTCCCATTGGTTTAAGAGCCGAAGTACCTAAATACTCTTCGCCACGTTTGACCAATAATACAGCTCCACCAGTTACCAAAAAATATTTTTCGGGGTCTTCGAGCGAAGCCAAATCGCCTTTTTCTACTTTAAAGTATTTCTCAATCCACTCATAATTGATTTGTTTAAAAGCCAACTTTTGAGCTTCATTCTGCGGGTCAAGTTCGATGATTTCTATTTTTTGCATGATAACTTATAGTTTAGAAGCCACATCTCGAATCGTATCCAACAAATATTCGATTGATTTTTCAGTTTTTCGATGATTAATAATACACGCCCGAAGCACAAACTCTCCATTTAGTTTTGTGCTGGTAATAAACACCCGTCCATCGGCTTCGAGGGCAGGAATTAATCGTTGATTTAAGACCGTGATGGCCTCATTATCTGTTAAATCTCCTTTATACCTAAAACACGCTACGGCTAAATCAGCCTTCGATTTTAGTTCAAAATCGTTCGATTCTGACACAAGTTTTATCAAGTAATTGGTCAAATCAATGTCTTTCTGAATCATTTCTTGAATGCGGTTAAAACCATAGGCTTTTACCGACATCCAGACCTTAAATGCCTTGGCATTGCGAGAAAGCTGAAAATAGTGTTCGTTAAATTCCAGACGAGCATTGATATTTTCTTGCAATTCAGTAGCCAAATAATCGGCTTCTTTATAATACGTATCACGCATGATATTCCAGCTTTTTACCAACACACAACCGATTTCGAAAGGTTGATAGAGCCATTTATGAAAATCAAGTGCCACAGAATCGGCACGCTCCAAACCTGCATACTTTTGCTTTAATGAGGGCAAAGACGCCCCTAAACCACCATAAGCACCATCAATATGAAACCACATTTTATATTTTTGGGCAATATCAGCCAAAGTATTGAGGTCATCAATCGCACCAGTATTTACAGTTCCAGCATTTCCTATCACACAAAAAGGCATCAATCCACTGGCAATATCAGTTTCGATTTGCTTTTCAAGTGCCTCAGTATTTATTGTCAAATCAGCATTTGTATCTATGTGTCGAAGTTGATTTGTACCGATACCCAACAATGAAAGACTTTTATCTGTGCAGTTATGAGTTTCTTTTGAGCAATAAACCATAAAGGGTTTTAGGCCAAAAAGTCCGTTACGTTTAATATCAAATTTCTTAAAAAAGATATTTCGAGCAATCGTCAAACCTGCCAAATTCGCTTCTGAGCCTCCACTCACCATCGCACCACCCGCTTCTGGCGTGTAGTCAATCATTTCGGCTGCCCATTTTATCACACGTTTTTCGATTTCGGTCATAGCAGGAGCTAAGTGCCATTTCGTATTATTTTGATTGACGGTAGAAAGCAGCAACTCGGCCACCGTCGAAATCTGATTTCCGCCCGACATCACGTAGGCGTACATATTTTTGCCCAAATTGCCCGTTGCACTATCAAAAACCTTTGTTTTTACCTCGTCGAGCAGTGAAAAGCTGTTTTGGCCTATTCGAGGCAAAGGTTCATCAAACCAGCTTTCAACTTCTTCTTGCGAGCTTACATTAAAGCCTTTTATGTCATCAAGGTGTTCATATTTTGCAAGCACCATCGAAGATACTTGCTCTAAAATTTGGCTAAACTCTTCGTTACTAAAATCTAAAGTTTTATTATTCATAGGTCATTTATTTTATTGTTAATCGGTAAATTTTCAAGCCCTCAATGGCTGGGTGTTTGTAGGTTGAAGGCGTACTTTCAACAGGCATTAACTCAAAACCATTTCGCTCATAAAATCGGTGGGCGGCTTTTGCGGGCGGTGGTGTATCGAGCCATAATTCTTGATAACCTTTTTCTTTGGCATATTGAAGCAACGTTTCAAAAAGGCGTTGGGCTAAATTTTCATCTTTGTTTCCACGCATGGTTTTATCCAAAAACATTTTTCGGAGCGACGCTTGTCCATCAGTAAGAGGCTCAATGCCTATGGTACCCATCAATCGGTTATTTTCATCGAGTGCTATCCAAAATCTACCATTTTTGTAGAAATCGGCAATATTGGGTAAATCGGGCTGGTCTTGAGCAGTTAAACCTAAGCCAAACTCATCGTTTTGAATGCCCAAAACTAATTTTTCAACGTGTTTTTGGTAATCTTCTGAGTATATCTGTATGGTGGTTTTCATACTATTTTTTGGGATTGTATTTGGTAGGACAGCTTGATAAACTATTGAAGCAATACTGACAGGTTACAAACCTGGCCTACTACTTTTAGATTCTTGAAACTCTTTCATGCGTTCGGTGTAAGATTTTGAAGCGAAAAATGCCTCCATTTCTTCTAAAGCATCTAAAACATTAGTCGATTGCGATTCCACAACTTGGCGGTTTACCTCCCTGATATCATCCCAAATTAATTGTAGCTGTGGTAACATACTAAGTCCTTTCTTGCTTAGTTTCAATAATCTTTTGCGAGCATCTTCTTTCGATTTTGTAGAAGTTATCCAACCTTCTTTTTCTAATTCTTTGGCCAGTTGAATAACCGCAGGATGCGAAATATTGAGTTTTTGAGCAATATCCATAATACCTGCTTCTTTTTCTTGCGAAAGTAAATAGTACAGCGGAAACCATTTTGGCTCGAACTCAACCCCCTTACTTCGATAAAATTCTGCTCCCGCTCGCATGATATAATCACTCATGCGTTTCATTCGGCTGGCAATAATGAGCGGCCCCAGTTTTGAAAAAACATCTTGCATTAGGTAATTAGTTACGTAATTGATTACGCAAATGTAACACAGTTAAAAAGATTTACAAGAAAGACATGACTATTTTTTATTTACTTTCACGAAACAAAGCAAAATTCGGCTTGAATATTAGGCCAAAACAAGGATTTTTTGCATAAAACTAAAGTATTAGGCTCAAAAACATTGATTTACCTATACTTAAATCTAATCTCAACAAAAACGGATATGCGGTTCTACCCAAGCTATTTTCGGATGAAATTTGTGATAAACTGGCCGCAACCTATAATGAGTTAGAGAATTTTTATTGGTCGAGAATCACCCACGAATGTAATCGAAAGGTATAATTTTTCATGATGCAGAGTGAGAGTAAGATTCATTGCCGTCAGCTAACAGACGGCAATGAATAGATGCACAATTTAGAAAATTGTGCTACGAACGCCCCATTTCCCAGCCCAGAATTGCCTTTTTGCGAGTTATTCCCCAGCGATAGCCGCCAATTCCTCCTACTTTTTGTAGTACTCGATGGCACGGAATAATATACCCCAGTCGATTACTCCCAATGGCCGTTCCAACTGCTCGTTGGGCAGTAGGCTTGCCAATGGCATTGGCAATGGTTTCGTAACTCACTATCTGACCAAATGGAATTTTAAGAAGTGCCTCCCAGACTTTTATCTGAAAATTTGTACCTCGTAACAAAAGCGTGAGTGGTTCGTTGGTATTGGTGTTTTCATAGAAAATTTGTTCGATAAATGGCTTCGTGAAGGTATTATCAAAAATAAGTTTAGCTTTTTCAAAATCTTGTTGTAATTCTTTTATTATCAACTCTTTCGTTTCTCCTTCGAGAAATCTAAAATCGGTAATTCCTCGCTCAGTAATCGCAATTAGGCATTCGCCAAAGGGTGTTTCATGGATTCCGTAATGAACTGTTAATCCTTGACCTTTTGCTTTAAATTCGGCAGGAGTCATGGCTTCATAACTCACAAATAAATCATGTAAACGGCTCGAACTTGAAAGGCCCGACTCGAAAGTTGCTTCCAATAAATTACTACTTTCGGCGAGCTTTTCTTTGGCAAATTCTTTGGTCAGAAATCGCATAAAACGCTGTGGACTTGTGCCTGCCCACTTCGAAAATAATCGATTAAAATGGAACTCCGAAAGTGCTACGTGGTCGGCTATTTCTTTCAGAGCTGGTTGATTCTGAAAGTTTTCTTCGATAAATCGAATTGCTTTTTCTATTCTATGATAATCTATATTTTCTTGATTGTCAGTTATTTCCATTTTTTTCTTATTTGAATTATGTACCAAATTTACGATACTGATAAATGGATAACAATCTGATTTTTGCGAAATTCGATGGTCAAAGAACGCTGGCAAGGTTTTGAACCTTGCCAGCGTTAAAACTGATTTTACACCAACTGTTTGTTAGAAAAAAGTTGTTTGATTTTGGTGGAAAGGCTTGGTTTTGTTTCGATTTTAAATTTTATTTTATACTTTTTGATGATACGAGCCGAAACAATTCCGAGAATGACACCTGGGGCTGTCCAAGTGAGAAGGAACATAAAACTTGGTGTATTCTCAGGCAAAAATCTTGGTACGATATTGACACAAAAAGCCGTGACTGCTGCCGTGTATGCTCCCATCATTTTGCCAGCATGAGCAAAAAACCAGTGCATTTTTTCAGCTTTTACATAACCTAAATAGAACTTTAAATCTCCGTAAGCATTTGATACACTCACTGTTCCGAAAATGAAGAACAGGATATTTAAACCGCCAAATTCTTTAGAAGGGTTTAAGGTCAAAAATGTTCCATAAGCCAACATACACACACCCGAAAAGCCAATCAACCACGCACCGATTTTATCTACTAAAGTTGGCTTAAAGCTTTTCTTCATGGCCAACATTCTTTTACCTGACCAATTTGGATAAAAACTTACGATACCGATTCCTAAGAAAAACTGATATTTTAGATTGGTTGGATAGAGGATAAAAAAGATGGTAGTCGTAACGAATATCATGAACATTGACCAGTAGAAAACCACACCTGCACGATTATGTACCTTTCCGCCTTTGTTGGCCAACATCGCCATAAAACCAGCTATCAATGATAAAATGCCGCACAAAACATGAACTGCAATTGATGATTTATAGATGAGCGTTTCCATTGTTGTATTTTTTAAGGTAAATTCTTAGAAAGAGAATAAACTGATGGTAATATTTTTGTTTTCATTCAAATCGAAGGCACATTGCTCGAAGTTTGGCGGCCCCATAAGCATTGTTAAGTTTGAAAAACCAAAGGGTTCGGCTGGCATTTGTCCACTCATATCGAGTTTGTTATCGCCGTTTAAATCTTGGTACAAAACAATGGCATATTTGCCTTCCAGTATTCCTTCAAACTTCAAGGATACTTCTCCTTCTTTGGTTACTTCGGCGGTAGCTGATTTTACTCCTCTACCTTGTGGAAAGTTATTTTCATCATTCGAAATAGTAGCCAAGATTTTCCCTGTTCGCTGTTGAATACCCTTTACCGTAACCGTTACACTGTATTTACTTTGAGCAAAAGCATTAAATGAGGTTACTGCCATAAAAGCAATAAGGATAGTTGTTTTGAAGAGCGTTTTCATTTGAGTATGTATTTTAGTGAGATGTTTTTTGTGTTATTTGAATGACACAAAGGTAGAACGACTCAAAAAGCCACCCAAATGAAAGGGTTGATTATCAAACAGTTGGGAGGTTTGACAAAGCGAAGGGATGTTTGACAAATACGTGGGACGAATGACAAAGGTCCATTTTAGTTCTCAAAGTATTATCTTTGTTTTTCACCAATAATATCCCTGTATTCTATGGTTCGAACTCTTACGGCTAATGATTTTGATTTTATTTATGGACTTTATATGAACCCTGCCATTAATCCGTATTTACTTTACGAATTAATGGATAGAGAAGAGTTCACGCCTATTTTTAATGATTTACTAAAGCAGAATATTATCTTTATTTATGCTGATGAGGGGCAAAATATAGGAATGTTTAAACTCATTCCCTTGCATCACCGAACTAAACACATTAATTATATTGGTGGACTTGCTATTCATCCTGATTTTGCAGGAAAAGGTTTTGGTTCTAAAATGATGGCAGAAATTATTGATTTGGGCAAACAAAGAGGCTTGAAACGACTCGAACTTAGCACTGCAACCTTCAATACGAAGGCCATACAACTTTACGAAAAACACGGTTTTGTTTTTGAGGGAGTCATGAAAAACTATACCTACCTCCAAGCCGAAGAGCGTTTTATTGATGAGCAATTAATGGCTTATTTGTATTAAACTTTTCGATAACGGCTGTTTCACCTCATTCTATTAAAATTGAACGATGCTTTGAAAGTTTATTTCAATCGTTCAACGACTTCGGTGTATTTCCGAGCTACGGGTACGAGGAGTTCAGGAGCTACGAGGTGAAGTTTGTAGCCTTGTGCATTGCCCGTTACTTTCTCTACTTTATCGAGATTGACAATAAATGAGCGATGACAACGCACAATATTTTCGGAAGCGATTTGGCCTTCGAGACGAGTAAGGCTACTACGTAGAAGCTCTTTTTGTAGTTTGCCTTGTTTTTCGTAATAGATGGTGGAATAGTTATCAGATGATTCGATGAAATAAAGAGCATCTGAACTTAGTTCTATCGAATCTTTCTCATTCTCGGCAATAAGTTTCAACCGAATAGGTTCTTTGATTGGTGCATTATCTTCATGATTCTGTTGGTTCAAGTCTATCTCGGACGTGTGATGCTGAACAACGATTGGCTGAGCATACTTCTTTAGTTGGATAATATAATTGAGCATTACTCCGAAAGTAGCTGGAAAAATACCAATAATCATTACGCCTATGAGCATCCAAAAAAAACTTTTTAAGCTAATGTTGAGATTAAAAGCAAACCTACTAAAAAACACATTGACGACCGTAATCATCAAAATAAGAAGCAAGATTGAAAGAATTTCTTTGCCTACATTCCAGGTTGCTTCACTGTAATACTTAGGAAAACTTTTGAAAATTACCAAACGTAAAACGAGACCACACAAAGCGGTAATGAGTCCGTAACACGTCAAATACCAAAATTTATTGGGGTCATGCCACTCCGAAACCCCCAAAGGCTGAAATAGAATTAAGAATAAGGCAATAAAAGTACCTTCTCCGATACTTTGTATGAGTAAACGTAAATTGGATTTCTCTCCAAAAGGATAAGGCTGTTGAAGAATTTTAAACATTTTCTCTTTAAAACGGACGCCAATTAGCAATTTGGTTAACAAAACTTGGCACCACTTCTGGGTACATCGCAATCATTATCACCACACCAAAAATAGCCCCCCACCAGTGAGCCGAATGGTTGATGTAGCCATTTCCACGCTGCATTTCATAATAAGTAAATGCCAAATAAAGTATGGCAAAAATAAAAGCAGGCATTGGAATAAAAAACACCGCCAACTTTGCCGTAGGAATGAATAAAATTGCCCCAAAAATTACGGCCGAAACCGCTCCCGATGCTCCAAGTGAGTTGTAATTACCATCTTTACGATGTTTGAAGAATGTCGATAAATCTGATACTACGATTGCCACCACATAAAAAATTACATACGCCACCGAGCCAAGGCGAGGGTCGTTATCGAATTTCTGGATGAAAACTTGCTCAATAAAATCACCAAAACTGTACAAAGTGAACATATTGAAAAACAAGTGCATAAAATCGGCATGAACAAAACCTGAAGTCACGAAACGATGATATTCACGGTTGCGGTCAATAGCCTTTGGGTTCATCATCCAACTGTAAAGCATAGTTGGGTTGCTGAGAGCGTAAAGACTCACACCTACCGTAACGATAATAATTAATAAATTTGCGGTTAATTGCTCCATTTTTTTATTTTTTCTGTCGACTGTGGACTATCGACCGTGGTCTTTTTAAGATTCTCTTTCTATTAATTGTTTGGCAAGCTCAATCAGTGGCTGTTTTCGTTCGGCCGAAGCATTGAGTTTTTCTAAATCAGCTAAGCCTTTATCAAAAAACGAATTCATTTTTTGTTCGGCTAATTGTCTGATATTCAAAGCGTCATAAATGGCTCTTACGGCTTTTACTTTTTCATCTTTATCAAATTCTTTGGTATCAATCCATGCTTGTAGCTCGGTTTCTTGTGCCGTACCTTTTCCGATTTCGAGGGCCTTTAGCAAAAGCCACGTTTTTTTGTTTTCGATAATATCGCCACCCACTTGTTTACCAAACTTTTCGGGGTCGCCGTAAACATCCAAAATATCATCTTTTAGCTGAAAGCCGATACCGATATTTGTACCAAAATCATACAATAATTGCGTAGCTTCTTCGCCTGCTTCGGCAATTAAGCCTCCTAATTCTAAGGCAAAACCCAGCAAAACCGATGTTTTTAGGCGAATCATATTAATGTATTCGTCTTCTGTAACATCATTTCGAGTCGCAAAATTCATATCCCATTGTTGTCCTTCACAAACTTCGGCAGCCGTGCGATTAAATCTTCTGATTACATGCTTAAAAATCTTGTCATCGACGGCTGTCATCAATTCGTATGCACACACAAGCATGACATCGCCCGAGAGAATTGCCACGTTAGCATCCCATTTTTCGTGCACAGTTGGTTTGCCTCTACGTAATGGAGCGGCATCCATAATATCATCGTGCATGAGCGTGAAATTATGAAAAACCTCTACGCCCAATGCTGGCTTTACAGCTTTTTGCCAATCATCCACAAAGATATTCGTGGCCATTACTGTGAGCAACGGACGCATTTTCTTCCCACCAAGCGACATCAAATATTCGATAGGTTCGTAAAGTTCGACTGGGCTTTCGCCGTATTTTGTAGTGGCAATTTCGGTTTGAATTGCTTTAAGAAAAACTTCTAATGACATATTTTTTGTGGAGCGAGCTTCCAGTTCGCCGAAAATCAGATACACGGATTGAACAACAAATAACGCCAAACTTAATAAAACTACCAAGCAAATTTATAGCACTCAGCTGGAGTTAACTAAGAAGGCACTCAGTATCAACCTATTAATAAGTGTTTTGGTTTAAAAATTCAAATCGTTTTTACTATTTTAGCACATCTGAACCTAAAGCAAAAACGCCACTACGAAAAATCATAGTGGCGTTTTTGCTTTTACCTAAGCGGAGGGTTAAGCATGAATATTCCAAACCCAACCGAATGTATCTTCTACTTTGCCCGTACGAATATCGTTCAACGCATTTTTCAATTTTGTTGACATCGAATCGGCTGTAATTTCTGGCAAAACATAATCCTTACCGTTATAACCAATAGCTGCAAATGGCGATACCACTACGGCAGTTCCTGCACCAAATACTTCGGTTACATTTCCGTTTTCGATTCCAGAAATAATTTCTTCTACCGAAACTCTCCTTTCTTCTACTTCAACACCCATTGATTTGGCAATTTGAAGCAATGTATCACGTGTGATACCTTTCAAAATCGTTGTGCTTGTGTTTGGCGTTATGAGCTTGCCATCTTTCACAAACATTACGTTCATTGTGCCCGACTCTTCAAAATATTTATGTTCGATAGCATCTGTCCACAATAATTGTGTATAACCTTGCTCCTGAGCCAATTTTGCTGGGTATAACGATGCAGCATAGTTTCCTGCACATTTTGCGTAACCCACGCCACCCGGAGCAGCACGAATAAATTCAGTTTCAACTTTCACTTTTGGTGGAGTTGAGTAATATTTTCCTGCTGGACTCATGATAATCATGAAGCGGTAGTTTTGTGAAGCACGCACACCTAAATATACATCGCTCGCAAACATAAACGGACGCAAATAAAGCGAGTTGTCTTCGCCTTTTGGTACCCACGCAGCATCAATTCTTAGTAATTCTTCTAAACCTCCGATAAAGATTTCTTCAGGAACTTGTGCCATGCACATACGCTCAGCCGAAATATTGAAACGCTTGAAGTTCTCCAACGGACGGAACATCAACACTTCATCTTTATCATTTTTGAAAGCTTTCATTCCTTCAAAAATCGACTGTCCGTAATGCAGTGTAGCCAACGCTGGGTTATAGCTAATATCGCCATAAGGCATAATCTTTGGTGTTTGCCACACACCATTAATGCAGTCAGCAACCAACATGTGGTCAGTAAATACTGTTCCGAAAACAATGTTGTTGGGGTCAAGTTGTTGGATTCGGCTCTCAGCAACCAACGTAACGTCTATGTTAAGTGTTTCTGTCATAAACAAAAAAATTTGAATGAATGGCGATTTAATTTCCTTTAGCCTAAGTGTGGCACACTCGACTAATTAGTTATTTCTACTTGCGAAGTAACAAATAATATACCACACTGTCAAGGAAAAATGCAAAAATAGTTGTCAAGACAATCTTTTTTTTATTGTACCTTACTTTCTTCGTACAAAACCTGCAAAACTGTCTGTCCAACAGCCTTTAAAGTGCCTTTATCAATGATACTCATGTTGTCTTTTTGGGTGTGGTGGTAATCGCCAAACGTATTTCCCGAAGTCGGGCGTAAATCACAAATATCAATCATCGGAATTTTTGCATTGACGTTTACAGGTACGTGGTCGTCAGTGATATTTCCAAAATCTTGATTCAAGAAATATTGGCTATACCCCAATTGGCTCGCAATCCCCCAAACGCTATTCATCACGGCAGGAGCATATTGCATTGAAGCGTTATCTTTCGTGAATGTAGCACCTTTTGCTCCAACCATATCAAATAAAACTCCAAAATAAGCCGAGTAATTGGGTTTATGTAAATTTCTCGACCAATATTCCGAACCCATCAACCAGCCACCATTCGGAATCGTTACTTCTTTGGTGTAGCTGCTTGGTGGCCCCCAATCTTCTACATCAAATAACACAACATCGATGCCAATGTTTGGTTTTTGGGCTGAATTTTGAATCGTACGCAAAATCTCAAAGATTACAGCTACGCCACTTGGACCATCGTTGGCCGAATCGAAAGGTTTATCTTTAGCAGTTGAATCGTCATCCGAAAACGGGCGAGTATCCCAGTGCGAGGCCAAAATGATACGTTTAGTAGCTTGCGGATTGTATGTCCCGATGATGTTTCGGGCGTTTAATACCTTTCCATCGTAAGTTACTGGCTTGAATTTTTGTTCAATCACCTCACAACCGAGTTTTTTTAGTTCACTGGCCATCCAATCGCCACATTTTACGTGTGCCGACGAATTAGGAATACGTGGGCCAAACTTTACTTGTTTTGCTATGTAATTATACGCCGTATCGGCATTAAACGAAGGAGCAGCTACAAGTTTCACAGTTTCGGTTGTGGTAGATGTTTCTTCCGAGCTTGCCGTTTGTTTACAACCAACAAAAGCCGTAGAAATGGCAAAAACAGATAAACAACAAGTGTATTTCAGTAAATTCATAATAAAATTTATGTAAAAAAGATTGCCTTTCAGCAAAGTGTCGCCAGTGGTTGAGCAAAGTTATAAGTTTTGCTTCTTTTCTACTAACGTTGAACCGAATTAAGTATTTCAAACATCGTTTTTTTGATTAGCTTTGTGGAATAGAATTTGAGACATCAGACAAAAGACAAGAGAAGTTTCGCAAACTCTTTTTCTTCTTTTGTCTCATGTCTATTGTCTAATATCTGATAAAAAATGACCATAGAAGAAGCACAAAAGATTGTTGATGAATGGATTACGACCATTGGCGTAAGATATTTTAATGAATTGACCAATACGGCAATGCTGATGGAAGAAGTGGGCGAAGTGGCTCGAATCATGGCACGCCGCTACGGCGAACAGTCGGAAAAGGAATCGGATAAAAACAAAGATTTGGGCGACGAAATGGCCGATGTACTTTTTGTGTTGATTTGTTTGGCCAATCAAACGGGTATCGACCTCACGGAAGCACTCCGCAAAAATCTCGAAAAGAAAACCAAACGTGATTTATTACGCCACAAAAACAATGAAAAACTGAATCCAACTGCCTGATGTTTACAATTCTGAGACAAGCCTTCCGTCGTACTGCTCAAAACTGGCAAATAGTTTTGGTTATATTTCTCGTAAACTTCGCTTTGGGGCTTATCATTGCTTTTCCGAGTTTCAGCATTATCAAAGCTGAATCCGAACAATCGCTGGCATTTGAGAAATTAATCAAAGATTTTGATTTTACGGTTTTTTATGATTTCATGCACAAAAATGGAAAAACATTAGTTTCAATGATTCCAGTTAGTTTGGTTTTAAGTGGTTTTTATATGGCACTAAATATATTCTTTTCTGGCGGAATTCTAAGCCAGTTTACTGTGCGTGATACTTTCAAACTGAACGAATTTCTGAAAAAATCTGGACATTATTTCCTCCGATTCTTCTTATTATTTCTGATTCAAGTTGTTTTCCTTGTTTTGGCTGTTTTGTTTGTATTTATCGCTTATGGTGTTTTTGGAGTAATTGCTGATGGAAAAACCGAGCCAACTTTTGTGGCATGGATGATTTTTCCGAGTGCGTTTGCTTTCTTTATCATTACATTCTTGCTCAATGTGGGCGACTACGCCAGAGTTCTACTCCACCGCGATGATTTACTGAATCCGTGGAAAGCATTTTGGAAAGCAACCCAATATATTTTCCGCAATTTTAAAACCATGCAAATCTACTGGGCAATCGTTGTGGTTGGCTTTGCAGTAATGTTAGTTTATCTTTCTCTCGAATCAAATATCGGTATGACTTCGGGTTTTAAAATCTGGTTAATGTTTATCATCCAACAGTTTTTTATTTTGTGCAGAGTTTTTATTCGCACTTGGAATCTTAGCAATGCCTTTGATTTTGTTTCGCTCCGCCCAATTCCGCTCACACCTAAGCCAATAGTTATTGAGCCTGAAGTTATAGAAGAAGTAAGTCAAGAACCTGAGACAGACAAATAACAAGATTCGGAAACTAAACTTTCTGAGTAAGAGATTTGTTGTCTGAAAAACAAAATAATCAAAACCTTAGATGTCAATGAACACTGCACAAGGATTTTACGAGGTTTACAAATCTTTACCTAAGAAAGTACAAAAAGAGGTAATTGATTTGATAACACATGATAATGAAGACTACATTCAGATTTGCCTTCCAGCTTTGGTTGACGGGTTGACCGAATTGAAAGAAATTAAAGCGGGCAATAAACAATCTCGACCTGTTAGTGAATTACTAAAAGAATTGAAAGATGGCGTGTAATATTCAAACTCTCCAACATTTCGATAATAGATTCAAACGATTTGCTAAAAAATTTAAAACCCTACCAAACGAACTACTCCAACTTGTAGAACTTTTAAGTAATAACCCAACTCAAGGCATTAGTTTAGGGGCGGGTTTGTATAAAATTCGTTTAGGAAGTGAAAGTAAAGGTGGTGGAAAAAGTGGTGGTTTTCGTGTAATCACCTATTATTTAGAGCAAACAGTAGAAGGAGAAACATTGTATTTGGTTACAATTTATGATAAATCTGAAGAAAGTAGCGTAAAAAAAGATAGCTTAATTAAATTGGTTAAGTCGATATAAGCTATCAAAAATACTTAAAAATGGAAGATACAATAGTAAATAGAGTTGCCAAAAGTGGGCTACTATCGCTCGACTTAGAAGATTATTACCACGCAGGCGAACGAGTAATATATGATTTGAAAGACAATCTTTTCATGGGCTTGATTCTGAAAGAAAAAGATTTTAGAGAATTTATCAAAGCTCATGATTGGAGTAAATATTCGGGCAAAAACGTTGCCATTACTTGCACCGAAGATGCCATTGTGCCAACTTGGGCGTATATGCTTTTGGCAATTCAGCTCGAACCTTATGCTCACATGGTTATTTTTGGAAGTTTGGCCGATTTAGAAACCAAACTTTACGAAGAAGCACTTTCAAAAATCAATTTCCAAGAATACGAAGGCACAAGAGTAGTTGTAAAAGGTTGTAGCAAAGTTTCGGTACCGACAAGTGCGTATGTAGAAGTCACTCGTCGTTTGCGTCCGTATGCCCAAAGCATCATGTTTGGCGAGCCTTGCAGCACGGTGCCACTTTATAAAAAGCCGAAAGTATAATTCTTGCATAATTTTCTGTAGTTTTGCGACCCGTTTGTACCACAATTCTCTGAATTGTGTTTTCTATTTTGTAAATATTCTATTTTTTGAGCGAACTGGAAGTTCGCCCCACAGTTATGGTTCGTGTAAGATTTGCTCCCAGTCCAACAGGCCCTCTGCATATCGGAGGTGTTCGTACAGCTTTGTATAATTATCTTTTTGCCCGCAAAATGGGCGGAAAAATGCTTCTCCGTATCGAAGATACTGACCAAACTCGCTACGTGCCTGGGGCAGAAGATTATATTTTAGAAGCCTTAAAATGGGTAGGTATCGAAATCGACGAAGGCCAAGGTGTTGGTGGCCCTCACGCCCCTTATCGCCAATCAGAAAGGAAACCCATTTATCGCCAATATGCCGAGCAATTGATTGCCGAAGGAAAAGCCTATTACGCTTTTGATACGGCCGAAGAATTGGACGAAATGCGTAAACGTCTCGAAGAAGCAAAGGTTGACAATATGTCGTACAATGCCGTTACGAGAATGCAAATGAAAAACTCGCTTACGCTTCCGAAAGAAGATGTTGAGGCCAGAATTGCCAATGGCGATGCCTACGTAATACGCTTAAAAGTGCCTTTGAAAGAAGAAGTTCGCTTCAAAGATATTATCCGTGATTGGGTGGTGGTACATTCATCAACGATTGATGATAAAGTTTTATTGAAGTCAGATGGAATGCCAACGTACCACTTAGCCAATATCGTTGACGACCACCTAATGGAAGTTACACACGTGATTCGTGGCGAAGAATGGTTGCCTTCTGCTCCTTTACACATATTATTATATAAAGCCTTTGGTTGGAAAGCCCCTGAATTTGCTCATTTACCTCTGCTTTTAAAACCCGAAGGCAACGGAAAACTTAGCAAACGTGATGGTTTGTTGGGAAATTTCCCGATTTTCCCATTGGAATGGCAAGACCCATTCACGCAAGAAATTGCTCGTGGTTTCAAACAAGATGGTTATTTACCTGAAGCCGTTGTGAATTTTTTGGCTTTCTTAGGATGGAACCCAGGTACTGAGCAAGAGTTTTTCACGATGGACGAATTGATTGACTCGTTTAGCCTTGATAAAATTCACAAAGCAGGTGCCAGATTTATGATTGATAAAGCCAAGTGGTTTAACCAGCATTACATCAAATCGAAATCTGAAAATGAATTAGCTGCTATCATCAAAGAATCAAAAGCAGATTTATCTGATGAACTGGCTGTCAAATTGGTCAACTTAATGAAAGACCGTGTAACTTTCCCGCAGGAAATTATCACCGAAGTACCTTTCATTTTTGAAGCTCCAAGTGTTTACGATGAAGAAATTGCCAAATCGAAGTGGAATGATGATGCCCGTAAAGCTATGGGTGTCATTAAAGAAGCCATTGCAGGTATGAGCGAAGCAGATTTTACTTCTCAGAATATCCATGATACAATTTTTCCAGCCCTCGAAGCTGCGGGAATTAAAGCAGGTAAAGTCATGCAAGCATTTCGTTTGGCAATCACTGGCGTAGGAAAGGGACCTGATTTGATGCTAACGTTGGAGATTTTGGGCAAAGCCGAAGTTATTTCACGTATCGAAAAAGCCGTTGATATTTTAGGTTAAGAATGTTTTTTCGTTTGTATTAAATCGGTTCAACATTCCTAAAAGCATACATACACGGCTTGCCGTAATTAAGATGCGAAGTGCGGAATAATCAAGCGGAAAAGAGGAAACATAAAGGTGGTAAGCACTAACGCCACTTGCCAAAAGCACCGAAAACATTGAAATTGAGATATAAAACTTACTCTTTTCGGAATATGGCAGGAAGGTTGATAACAAAACCATGTAGGTAAGTGGCAAAATATAAACTCCTACAAGCACAGCGTTTTGCACACTCGTAAGTGGAAAAATTACAGCAAATAAAAAAGCAAAAGGTGTGAAGATATAAGAAACAAAGACCAAAAAGGTTTTTGACTTTCCCGAAAAATCTATCTTCGCACCTTCAAGCCTAAACATTACGATAATTAGTACATAGTTCAGGCCTATTAAGGTAAATTTTATTGCACTATTGATGAAAAAATCTGTTATGTAGATGGTAAGTGGAGAAAAGAGTGAAATCAAGGTGGAAATCATCAATAATCTGTCGCTGGCATTAAAGTCGGGCTTTCTTTTGGAATAATACCAGTAAAACATATAGCCCACAATTATTACTTGAACAATAAAGGAGGAAAAACTGCCTAATGTGTAATACACACCCAGTTCGAGGGCAAGTAGCAAAATAACTATCCCGACTTTTGGCATAAATGTTTTTTGGAGAGTTTTGTATTCAATCGAAAATAGATGAAGTACAAATTTTAAGATTCACAACACAAACATACTATAATCATGGCAAAGAAAAAAACCGACGAAAAACCAAGTGCCGAAAAACCTCGTGTACACAAAGATTTAGATGGTTTCGATATAAAAATCAATTCTTTTGGTGAAATCCAGATGAGTTACGACATCGAAAAAATCAATCAATTTCTCAACAAAACTGTTGATGATAAGAAACTTAGAAATCGTAAGTAATCTTAGCGATAGAAAAACTCAACAACACCTTGTTGGCCACTAATCATCATTTTTCGTTTTTCTTCCTCCGATAATTTTCGCACTTTCGGGTTCATACCGTAATCGTTGATGTAAATTGTACGAACAATATCTTCGGGTTTGGGTCGGCATACGGTTTCAGTCATGATATTGTATAAGGCCGAAACGTATCCTTTAAAATCTTGAATTTCAAACGGAGCAAAACCAGTTTTTAGACTCGTTTCATGGTCGATTTGTTCGCATCTTTCCAAACGTAAGCCGAGTGTTTCCTCATTAAAAACTGGCTTGTTTACGGTGCTGTCAGTGGCAGTACTCAGATACTTTGTTTGGTCAAAAAGCTCAATCGGATAATTCATCAGCAATCCGCCATCAACAAAAATATCACATTCATCGCTCGGTAAAGGATTTTCGATGATTTTACCTTTATAATTCATCGAAATAGATTGATAGTACAGCGGTATTGACATCGAAACCCTAACGGCATCACATATACGCATATCAGGATACGTTTCGTGCGAGAACACCACAACCTTCTGTTTAGAAAGGTTTACGCCCGTTACATACAAATCTCTGTACGGTACGGTTTGGGCTAATTCGTGTAATTCGGCAAAGGTCAAATTTGGTCTGTTAGTGCGGTCAGCAATTAATTTCTGAATGGTATTCAAAAAACTTTTTCCTTCATACCAGCCAAACTTTTTCAAAAAACGTTCACCTGCCCGAAAAACCGTTCCGCCATCATTAAAGGTTTCGATAGGCGTTTCGGCAATAATTTGCGAAATTTCGGTTGCCGAATAACCAACCGCCAACAAACACGCTTGTATTGCCCCTGCCGAAGTTCCTCCTACTCGCTGAATTTGAGGTAGAACACCTCGATTTTCGAGTTCAATCAATGCCCCACCGTAAGCAATACCTTTGATTCCTCCTCCTTCCATTACCAAATTTCTATAAACTTTCTGCTGAGCAAAACTCACCACCGAAAACAACAAACAAACTATAATTTTATACATTTTAATAGGCATATTTATTGAAAACCCAAACCCATAATTACTAACCGTTATTTTTTAATTGCCCGCTGAAAACGCTGATATCCGCAGAAGAGTTTATAATTTCAGCGTTTTTCTGCGAAATCTGCGGGAATAGAAACATTTACAGACAAAACTTTGAAAACTAACGAAATTTTAGATTTTCTATTACAATCAAGACTTTGACCAATCAACAGATAATCTAATCCTTTGATTTCGGCTATTATTATTTTTTAATTCATAACTTTGCACATTGAATTAAAAATAGCCCCAATGCACACCCATTCGCTCAAACTACGTAAACCCTTAGCAGTAATAGACCTCGAAACAACGGGTGTAAATGTAGCCAAAGATAAAATTGTAGAACTCTGTATTGCCAAAGCAAAACTTGACGGTACGGTAGAAGTAAAAACCAAACTCATCAACCCAGGCATTCCGATTCCGCTTGAAACGAGTCTTATCCACGGAATCTATGACGAAGATGTAAAAGATGCCCCAACTTTCAAGCAAATTGGCAAGGCTCTTGCACAGTTTTTAGAAGGCTGTGATTTGGCGGGTTTTAACAGCAATCGCTTCGATGTCCCGATGTTGGTAGAGGAATTTCTGAGAATGGACATTGATTTCGATATTAAAAATCGCAAATTGATTGATGCTCAACGCATTTTTCACTTAATGGAACCTCGTACGCTTTCGGCAGCCTATAAATTTTTCTGTAATAAAAGCCTTGAAAATGCCCACAGTGCCGAAGCCGATACATTGGCTACGCTCGAAGTGCTTTGCTCACAGGTTGAACGCTACGAAGGAGTAAAAATCAAAAACGATAAAGGTGAAGAATACGAACCAGTAAAAAACGATATGGAAGTATTACACCAACTTACTTCGGCGAATATCGTTGATTTTGCTCAGCGAATGACCTTAAACAATAAAGGCGAAATCGTGTTTAATTTTGGAAAACACAGCGGAAAGCCTGTAAAACAAATATTGAAAAACGAACCACAGTACTACGATTGGATGATAAACGGCGATTTTCCGCTCGATACCAAACGCAAATTGACTGAAATTAAGCTAAAAATGATGCTTGATAAATAGATAGCCCTCTGAATATCACGGCACATTCAACAATTTTCTTAAAAAGCACACTACAAAAACGAATATTGTTTATTTTTGCGAAAATATTCTTAGACATACGCCCGAAAACGGCGTATTTTGGAAAGAATTAATTAAACTGTTAATTGATAAAGAAATGCAAAGCCAAATACCTGACATTTTTCAGATACCCCTAATAAATTATGTATTATTAGCCAGTATCTTGTTTATCATTGGTATCGTAGGTGTTCTTATTCGCCGAAATGCCCTTATTATCTTCATGTCTGTCGAGTTAATGCTCAATGCAGTAAACCTCCTTTTGGTTGCTTTTTCGTCGTATCGTTCAGACCCAGCGGGACAAGTCTTTGTATTCTTCATTATGGCTGTAGCCGCTGCCGAAGTAGCCGTCGGGCTGGCCATTATCGTAATGATTTACCGCAATATTCGTTCAATCGACGTTAGTCTTTTAGATAAATTAAAGTGGTAAGATTCAATGAAATGCTAAACGGAGCCTTCGTTTTTCATCATTCATTAATCATTATTCTTTGAAAATATAATTTGTAAGATATGTTATTAATAAAACTTATACCTTTATTTCCACTCATCGGTTTTTTAATCAATGGGCTTGGCTTCCGCAAAGTATCTAAAGGTCTGGCAGGTTGGATTGGCACAGGAGCGGCCCTTCTTTCGTTTGTTGGAGCATTTTCAGCTTATCAAGCATTTATTGCGGGTGGCCAACAACCAATCATCGTTAGTATTTTTGATTGGATTACGGTCGGAACGCTCAATATCAACTTCTCATTTCAAATTGACCAACTTTCTATCCTGATGCTCTTCGTTGTGACGGGTGTGGGTACGCTCATTCACGTGTATTCAATGGGCTATATGCACGATGACGAAGGCTTTGGTAAATTCTTCGCTTTCTTAAATCTATTTTTGTTCTCGATGCTGTTGCTCGTGATGGGCTCAAACTACATAGTGATGTTTATCGGTTGGGAGGGTGTAGGTCTCTGCTCTTATTTATTGATTGGTTTCTGGAACAAAAACTTTGAATATGGCAATGCCGCTCGCAAAGCGTTCATCATGAACCGTGTCGGTGACTTAGGCTTTTTGATTGGTATTTTCTTGATTATCAACCAGTTTGGCACAGTTGAGTACCTTCAAGTTTTTGATAAAGCAAAAGGATTTTCGGTAGGTGATGCTACAATTGTAGCTATTACAGCATTTTTGTTTATTGGAGCAATGGGTAAATCAGCCCAAATTCCTCTTTATACTTGGTTGCCAGATGCGATGGCGGGTCCAACACCAGTTTCGGCCTTGATTCACGCCGCTACGATGGTAACGTCTGGTCTTTACATGATTGTTCGCTCAAATATTCTTTATACACTTGCCCCTGGCACACTCGAAGTAGTAGCATGGGTTGGTGTAGCAACAGCTCTATTTGCAGCAACGATTGGTATCTTCCAAAATGATATTAAAAAAGTATTGGCTTACTCAACCGTGAGTCAGCTCGGTTATATGTTTATGGCAATGGGTGTTTCGGCTTATACGTCGGGCTTCTTCCACGTTGTCACTCACGCATTCTTCAAAGCATTATTATTTTTGGGTGCTGGTAGCGTTATTCACGCCATGAGTGGAGAGCAAGATATTCGTCGTATGGGTGGCCTTGGCGGTAAAATCAAAATTACAGCCCTTACCTTCCTTATCGGTACGATTGCCATCTCTGGTATTCCTCCATTTGCAGGTTTCTTCTCTAAGGATGAAATCTTGGCACACGTTTATGAGCATAATAAAATCATGTGGGTATTGGCAGTAGCTGGCTCAATAATGACAGCTTTCTATATGTTCCGCTTGTATTTCTTGACTTTCACAGGAAGTTTCAGAGGTACACACGAGCAAGAGCATCACCTACACGAATCACCATTTAGCATGACATTGCCGTTGATGGTACTTGCAGTACTTTCAATCGTGGGTGGTTTTATTGGAATGCCTGAAATTTTTCACTTCCCCCACGCACTTGCTGAGTTTATGAGCCCATTATATGAAGGCTCGAAAGCTGTAAATCCTGAGTTTGGCGGTACACCAATCGACCACTCAACTGAGTGGATGTTGATGGGAATCTCGGTTGCAGCAGCAGTTGTTTCTATTGCTTATGCTTATTCTAAATTTGGTGGAAGCAAAAATGTTCCTGCCGAAGATTCAGAAATTACTGGCTTACAGAAAACTATTTACAACAAATACTACATTGATGAAGCATATTGGGGAATTTTCGTAAACCCAGTAAAACGTTTATCGAATATTTTTGTGAATGTAATTGAGCCAAAAGGATTTGATGGTGCTGTAAATGGCGTTGGTGGTTTCGTAAATACGTTCAGCGGATTTGCTCGAAAACTACAAGCAGGTGGAACAGGCTTCTATTTATTTGCGATGGT
>JALQYE010000058.1 GCA_023254245.1 Emticicia sp. | reverse complement strand
TGGAATCGAACGTTTATTGAAAACGATGGTTCCAGAAGTAAAAGAAGTCGTAGCAGAAGGCGTTTAATTCAATACTATTAAACAAACAAGACCTGTAAGGAATATCAAAACCTTACAGGTCTTTTCGTAAAAATATGATAAAAATAGGTGTTATTAATGTATCTGACCGTGCAAGTGCAGGAATCTACGAGGATATTCCAGGCAAAGCAGTGGTAGAAACCTTGAAAGAATATTTGATTTCGGAGTTTGAGACGGTTTATCGAGTAATTCCTGACGAACAGGATTTAATCTCACAAACGCTTATCGAAATGGCCGATGTGCATGGTTGTTGCTTAATCGTGACGACTGGCGGAACTGGCCCAGCCCTGCGTGATGTTACGCCCGAAGCTACCGAAGCCGTTTGCCAGAAAATGATGCCAGGGTTTGGTGAATTGATGCGTCAGGAAAGTTTGAAGTATGTGCCTACGGCTATTCTTTCACGCCAAACCGCAGGTATCCGTAATCATTCGTTGATTGTGAATCTACCAGGAAAACCAAAGGCAATTCGCCAATGCCTCGATGCCGTTTTTCCCGCCATCCCCTATTGTATTGATTTGATTGAGGGCCCGTATTTGGTTTGTAATCAGGAAGTTATGAAAGAATTTAGACCTAAATAGTCAACAGTCCACAGAAAATACAGCTCATATTCTATATGTAAAAAGCCCCAACTCTTGGTAGAATTGGGGCTTTTCTATGGTCTAAAGACTATCGTCTGTGGACTATTATAATTTACTATCAGCTTTCAAGTAAGTTTTGTTACCATTCGAGTTGATGTAATATTGTCCACCACGTGGGCCTTGGAAGATTGTACGACCTTTCTCGTCTTTGCCGATTTGCTTGTCAGCACCAGCAACTTTTTTCTTTGTAGCGGCATCTGCTTCTTTGCCATCATCTTTCGTATTTGGCTTCGGAGCTGGTTTTACAGTATTATCTTTATCGTTTGCTTTTTTCTCTTTCTTATCTACTTTTTCAGTAGTTTTTTCTTTCTTGTCAGTTGCTTTTTCTTTTTTATCAGTAGCTTTTTCTTTAGCGTCGCCTTTTTTGTCTGATTTTTCTTTTTTCTCAGTTTTTTCAGCCTTTTCTTTCTTTTCGGCTTTTTCTTTCTTTTCTGGTTTTTCTTTTTTCTCAGCTTTTTCTGTTTTTGCCTTACCTTTTGAACCTCCTTTAGAGCCTTTTTTGTCGTCTTGAGCTGTTGTAGTTAAAACAGCCAAACTTAAAAAGCACATAAATAATAGTGAAAACAAGTTTTTCATTTTGTTAATTGGTTTTGATTTTTGGTGAAATACTCAGATACGTAAATTTTGGTACGCCCAATAATTTTGTCAAATGTAAGTAAACTATAAAAAAAGATGCAATACTTTTGAGCATATTTTTATGTTTAGACGTTAATAATTAAAGATTTATTACAAAATATATGAAATTTAACTCCTTTTTAATCCTATTATTATTTCCAAGTATCGTTTTTTGTCAAGGATATGCTTCAATTAGAGGAAAAGTAATAGATAAAAATACTCAAAAAGGAATCTCCCACGCTTATTTAAGTATTCCGAGTAAAGGATTTTCGAGCGAAACCAATACCCTCGGCGAGTTTCATTTTTTCTTCCCAAAAATAGATTTAGATTCAACCGTTATCGTTTCGGTGATTGGCTATAAAAGTTTTTCAAAAAGAGCCTCAGCATTTGACTCTACGACTGTGGTCGAACTCGAACCTGCCGAACAACTGGCATCGGTGCAAGGTGGCGACCCAAAAACAATTATTAAGGAAGCCATTACCAACGTTAAGAAGACTTTTCCGATGTACGCTAATTATCAGTTGGGCTATTATTTAGAAACCATTGAAATGGATAAATTAGGTTTTGTGAAAGTGAAGGAAGGAATTATTAGAATCGAACGTACGCACACGCAAAAAAACGTTGATATTGAGCCAGAAAAAATGAAGCTGCTCAAATCTCGGCAATATGAATGGACTGGACAAACCGCTAAACTCAATGGTTGGGGATTTGGCAATGGAGCGGCAATCGTGACTCGCTCGCTTGAAACGAGTGTTCCTGATTATTTAGACAAAGGAAGCATCAACGACTACGATTTCAAGATAGACTCTTTGATGACCTACTTTGGCGATAGCTTGGTGTATTCGATTAGTTTTAAACCCACCAGCAAGCGAGTGAAGGCTGGTAGAAACGGGAAAATTTATCTCACTCAAAACTCACAGAGTGTTGTTAGAATTGAATACGAAATGACTCCCGAAGGTATAAAAAACGTGATTAAAGGAAACCTTACTGATAATACTAAGATTGATGGCAAGAGGGTAAAAGGCTACAATCAGTATTTACCGATGGGTGGGCTTTGGCGATTGCAAGATACCAAACTTGTTTTTGAGGCAAAATTTGAAGATAAACTGGAGAAAAAATTTGCAACCGAAGCCACCATGACGGTGCAATTTATGGCCAATGAAAGCTTAAGAATGGGGAATAGGTCGGCGATTCAGTTGGGAGAAGAACTATTAACAACCGAAAATTTTGCGAGGGGCGGAAAATTTGAAGAATCCTTTTGGGGAACATCAAACTACCTGATTCCTACACCTGCAATGCTGAAAATTGCTATTAGGAATTAGGTCGTAGGAATTAGGTAAAAAAACTAAAACCTACAACCTGAACCCTAAAACCTATACATTGAATCTGAAGTGCATTACATCGCCATCGGCTACTACGTATTCTTTTCCTTCGATACGTAAACGTCCTGCCTCACGACAAGCAGCTTCTGAGCCATATTTTGTATAATCGGCGTAAGCGATAACTTCGGCTTTGATAAAACCTTTTTCAAAATCAGTGTGAATGACACTGGCCGCTTGTGGGGCTTTCCAGCCTTCTTGAATGGTCCATGCTCTTACTTCTTGCACACCCGCCGTGAAATAAGTACGCAAACTAAGTAATTTATACGCCGAACGAATTAAGCGATTTAAACCTGGCTCCGATAAACCGTATTCTTCCAAAAACATGAGTTTATCTTCTGGGTCTTCGAGTTCGGTAATTTGAGCCTCAACCGAGTTATTCAACACAATCATTTGGGCATTTTCGGCATCGGCAACCTTTTGTAACGACTCCGAATATTTATTACCCGAGTGCATTGAGGCCTCATCAACGTTGGCTACATAAAGCACGGGCTTGATAGATAACAAGAATAAATCGGCAATGGCTGGGAGTTCTTCTTTTGTAAGCCCCAACGAACGAATGCTCTTTCCTTGTAATAACCACTCTTGGCAACGCTTCAATACATCGTATTCGGCTTTGGCTTTAGCATCGCCGCCCACACGAGCTTGCTTTTCGATTTTTTGTAGTTTCTTCTCTACGCTATCTAAATCTTTCAACTGAAGCTCAGTATCAATAATTTCTTTATCGCTTACTGGGTTGATATCACCTTCTTCACGTAGAATGTTTTCATCTTCAAAACATCTGATTACGTGAATAATGGCATCTACTTCACGGATATTTCCTAAGAATTTATTACCCAAACCTTCACCTTTGCTCGCCCCACGTACTAAACCAGCAATATCAACAATTTCGATTTGCGTTGGTACAACTCGATTAGGTTTCACGAGTTCTGATAATTTATCTAAACGCTCATCTGGCACATCTACCAAGCCAACGTTTGGGTCGATTGTACAAAAGCGATAATTGCTTGCTTGAGCCTTAGCACTATTAGATACTGCATTGAAAAGAGTAGATTTTCCTACATTGGGTAAACCTACGATACCGACTTGTAAAGCCATATTTTTATTTCGGATTATCTGACTTTCGATTTTCTGAATCAGATAAATCCTTTGTTTAGTTTATTTATTAGAATGAGGGTGCAAAATTACGATAAAACCCTCAATTATCAAATTACAATTCGGTTGTTATGGGTAGTAATTGGCTGAAACACATAAGTCTAATTCAAAAAAAATATCTTTTCAAACACCCCAAATCAAAGGTATTTAAAAAGATATTTCGGTGAATGAGCTGAGTGTTACTCAATCACAGGAAAAACTGGTGTAGAGATACTATTCCCACTTTAGGTCTGAGCCGCTACTTGCGTAGTCGTCATTGTCGGCATCAACTGCTTCGGTATTTCCACCGCCAAGCTCATCGTGCTTAAACTGGTCGAAATCATAGTCAGGCATTAATTCGCTCTTGATGTGGTCAACGGTTTCTTGAAGAGCTTCGAGGAATTTATTAAAATCCTCTTTGTAAACAAACATTTTGCTCTTCTCGAACACAAATCCACCATCTTTTTGAAAACGACGGCTTTCAGTAATAGTTAGGTAGTAATCGCTCGAACGGGTGCTTCTTACATCGAAAAAATAGGTACGCTTACCCGCTCTTACACGCTTTGAGTAAATTTTGTCTCTGTCTTCTCTTTCCACAATCCTTTTAGGTTTTAGAGTTTAGAATGAATTTCAAATATATGATTTAATTATTTTTATGAAAAATTTTTATAACGTTTTTTAGTCAAAAATAATATTATTTTCATTTCAAATGAAACAAAACCAATGTTGAAGAATGTTTTTGATAGAGGCACGAAATATATTTTTGTTTCAGTCATTGCGAAAAAATTCGTAACTATGCAGTTCGTAACCAATTTCAGCGAATAATGATATTGAAGAAAATCGTCATTTTTTTCCTCTTTTGCTTATTAAAACCTCTATTTTTACACAGTCAAACTCCAGTTTTAGGCTCTGAGTCGTTTGGTATGGCTTCTTACTACGGCACTAAATTTTATGGTAGGAAAACCGCCAGTGGTGAAATTTTAAGAAAAGGTGAGCTAACTTGTGCTCATCCGACGCTACCTTTTGGTACGATGCTTGAAGTAACAAATTTAGCGAATAATAAATGGTGCATTGTCAGGGTTAATGATAGAGGGCCATTTAGTAGAAGTCGGATTCTGGACGTCTCGCACGATGCCGCCGAGCAGCTTGAAATGTTTCGTTCGGGTACGGCAAAAGTAAAGGCAATGGTTGTGGGTGATAATGGAATCGTGATGATAACCCGCCCCGAAAGTATTATCGAGAATTCAATGGAATTGGTAGGGCCACCCGAAGAAAATAAAATTACGGTCATAAAGCCTCCGATTATTGCTAAAAAAAGCCCCGCTAAAGCACCTAAAAAGAAGCCAAAGAAAAAAACAAGTAAGAAAGTAGTCTCAAAATCGAGTGTAAAAAAGAAAAAGAAGTAGGTTGATTAGTAGTCCATGGTCAATAATCGACAAGTCCAGAGCAAGGCAATAAATTTATAGACAGTCATTTAGCTGTTTGCAAAATTATCGATTATCATGTTATTTACAGTAAAAGCCCTTCTTGTAAAACCACATTTGTAATTATGTTAGATGTAGCGAAAATACGTGAATACGGCAATGTTGAGTTTTTGGCTAAGCAATTGGTCGAGGGATTCATTACTGGCTTGCATAAATCTCCGTTTCATGGATTTTCGGTTGAATTTGCCGAGCATCGCCTCTACAATACAGGTGAAAGCACCCGATACATTGATTGGAAAGTTTTTGGAAAAACTGACCGTCTGTACGTAAAACGCTACGAAGAAGAAACAAATCTACGTTGTCATATCCTGATTGATACGTCGTCGTCGATGTATTATCCAGAAAAAACTAATGGCAAAATCACGTTTAGCACGATGGCCGCAGGGGCGTTGGCCTACATGCTTCAAAAACAGCGTGATGCCGTAAGTTTATTGACTTTTTCGGACGAAATTGAGATTCAGACTCCTATAAAATCTACGCCGTCGCATATTCATAAGATTTTTATGGATTTGGAGTCGCTTCTACAAAAACCTAAACCTCAAAAAAGAACTTCGGTTGTAGATACTCTTCATGAAATTGCCGAAAAAATCCACAAACGCTCGTTAGTGGTGATTTTCAGCGATATGTTTGATGACATCAATAACTCTGACCGCTTGTTTTCGGCTATGCAACACTTACGCCATAATATGCACGAAGTTTTGCTTTTTCACGTAACCGACCGCAACACCGAAGAAGAATTTAACTTTGAAGAACGCCCTTACGAATTTGTAGATTTAGAAACTGGCGAAAAAGTAAAGGCACAGCCATCGCAAGTAAGAGAACAATACCAAGCCGCTATCAAAGAGTTTTATCATGACCTCAAACTCAAATGCGGGCAGTATAAAATTGATTTTATAGAGGCTGATATTAATCAAGGATTTGACCCAATTCTTTCTGCTTTTTTAGTAAAACGTAGAAAATAACAGCAATTCGAGAAAAAATCGACATTTTTCCAATATTTGGATAAAAATATAAAAATGAAAACTTTGCCAATTTTTAGTCGGCGAAGTTTTTTTATTTTATAATTCACTGATAATCAACGCATTTAATAATTATTTTCAATAATCTACTAATTTACTTCTCTAAATTACATTTTTAGCATGGTTTTTGGGGACAAGAAAACATGATTCGATTGTATTAGTGTGTTTATGTAATTTCTATTATCCGATTGTATTTACCTCGGAATGCCACTTTTGGCTGTAAACATATATAATACAGGCGTGCGATTGTCAAATTTCCCATAACCACTAAATTTTGTCATGGCTATCAAAAAAACGTTTTGCTTATGTATGATAACCTTTACGATTGCATTGCATGAAACAACTTTATATGCCCAAAGAAAAACTGAATCCCTTTTTAAAGAAATAGAAAGACCAACCGCTTTGTGGGCGTCTAACACGCCAGTATTTGAAAAAGATACCTCCGAGATGTCGTTCTTTTCGTTTGAAGAAGGAAGAGCAGTACCTTACTATCGTAAATTTGTCAATACCGAAGATTCCAAAACATCAACGGTATATGTTTGTGAAAATAATAGCATTGTACTATCGACCCCTGATTTTGGGCAAGATGCTATCTATTCTTGGAAAGGCCCTGCGGGATTTTCATCTCTTTCACAGCAAATCAGGCTCGAAAAAATAACACCTTTTCAGGCTGGCTTTTATAATTTCACCATCAAGAAAAACGGTTCGACTACCATCGGAAAGGTAAAACTGATGGTTAAAGAAAGACCTAAGGCAATAGCAATCGGTGGACAGTTTTGTTTGGGAGAACCCGTAAAGCTAACATCGGCTGATGCTGGAACTGGGGTAAGTTATCGTTGGACACTCCCCCCTACTGACTTTTCGGCCTATACACCCGAAATCACAGTTGAAAACTTAACGGTTGGACACTACACCTATTATTTAAGTGTAGCCAAAAATGGTTGTAAATCAGTTGATACAGCAAAAGTAGAAGTAAGAAATATTCCTGTGGCAATAGCCAACAATGCTACGATTAGAGTAGGTCAGACTGCTAAATTAGAAGCACACGACGCAGGAAATGATGCACTATACTCTTGGAAAGGTCCTTTTATTAATACTATTAATGAAAAAGTGGCAACACTAAGTGGGTTGACTGCTGGTAAGTATGTATATGTTTTAAAAGTGCAAAAAAATGGGTGTTCGTCAATGAATATTTCGACGGTTGAGGTCCAGAAAGACGACACCAAAGCATCGGCTAAGAATGAGTAACCTTTTTATAATAAGTGCAAAAGGCCAGTTCAAGGACTGGCTTTTTTTGTTTTATAAGGTTATATAGTCGCTTTTTTTCGCCTCACGCCGATTTCCGCAGCTATACTCTGGGGTTTCATACTAATCAAAAAGCCTGACAATGAAATCATTATCAGGCTTTTTGGTTGAAGAAATATCGTTTTAACTTTTTTTGTATCTATTCAATAAATCGGTTCTTTGTGTGATGATTACATAGCCTACAATAAAAACCATCATTGGCACACAACTCCACAAGCATCCTATTTTATAATCTCCATTTATTACACTCGACCATGCCCACCAGTAACTTCCTCCGACGACAAAAGGGTATGAGAAAATTAAAAATATCAAAAACCAAGGAAACGCTTTTTTAATCGAGCGAGGGGTATCAAAAACCATAAATGATAAACCAGCAATCATAAACCAAGGTATAAAAGTTAAGCCACCACAGACTTGTAAAATAATCATTAAAATACGCATACAACAGCTTTTTTTATCAAAATTCACTCAAGAAATAACGAAAAACAATGTTTCGAATTAAATCTTATCCAATGGGTGAAGTACAAAAAAAGTGCCATAATACCCTTCAATAACTAAAATCCAGTAAGTGGTAGGTTATTCGGCGTAAGTGGACGAAATAACCTTAGTTTTGGAAAAATTGGCTTTTTACAGGGCTAATTCTCTGACTGCAAGCCATGACATAAGGCCTGGCCCAATTTCGAGAGCGGCTTCATCAATATCAAATGTTGGTGTATGCACTCCCGATATAATTCCACGAGCTTCGTTGCGAGTACCGAGTCTATAAAAACACGAATCCACAACCTGTGAGTAGAAAGCAAAGTCTTCACCCGCCATCCAAAGGTCAAGGTCGATGATGTTTTCGGCTCCCATGTAAGCAGTTGCTTCAGCTTTGATTCGGCGAGTGAGTTCTGGGTGGTTTTTCAAGAAAGGATACCCTCTCACGATTTCAAAATCACAAACTCCACCCATGGCTTCGGTAATACCCTCGGCCATTTTTTTCATTCTACGCAAACCATCTTCACGCCATTCTTCGTCCATGCAACGAAACGTTCCTTGAATGGTTACTTCATTCGGAATGACGTTTGTTACACCATCAGCAATGAATCGACCAAACGATAGCACCGAAGGGTTGGCAGGCTTACGGTTACGAGAAATAATTTGTTGCAACGAAACGATTACGTGCGAAGCAATCAGCACTGGGTCAATGAGTTGGTCGGGCATGGCACCGTGGCCGCCTTTGCCCTTGATGGTCATATAAATTTCGTCGGTACTCGCCATGTACATTCCTTCACGGAAGCCGATTTTCCCAACAGGAATATTAGGTGCCACGTGTTGCCCAAGCATACTTGCTGGAGCTGGATTTTCGAGAACCCCTTCTTTAATCATGATTGATGCTCCACCTGGTGCTTTCTCTTCGGCTGGTTGAAAGACCAGTTTTACTGTTCCTTCAAATTCATCTCGTAATTGGTGTAAGATTTTAGCCGTTCCGAGCAATGATGATGTATGGGCATCGTGTCCGCAGGCGTGCATTACCCCTTCGTTTTGTGATTTATACGGCACATCATTTTTCTCGAAAATCGGTAAAGCGTCCATATCGGCACGTAAACCAATAACTTTGCTTAATGGATTTCTACCTTCGATGAGAGCAACTACTCCAGTATTAGCCACTCCTTCTTGCGGAGTAAGACCAATATCTTTGAGTTTTTGAGCCACAAACTTGGCGGTGTTGTATTCCTGAAACGATAACTCAGGATTTGTATGCAAATAACGGCGATTGGCCACTACCTCAGCCGCATGTTCTTTGGCGAGTTGCTTTATTTTTAGGTCGATTGACATTTTCTATTAGTATAAAATGAATAATGTAATTAGTCAATAGTCAATAGCCGACGAGTCCACGGTGCTGTTGATACTATTTCCTCATGATTTCTCTGACTACAAAATTACTATCTATTGCATCAAAAAAAACTATTTCTTTGATTTCTATGGAGAAGTCGAACACCGTACCACAAACGGTTAGTGTTCGAGTGGGCGTTTTTTTATCATACCACCCTTGGTATCTTTTACGCTACTCATGACCACAAATGAATTAGGGTCGATTTTTTCGATTTCAGTTTTTAGCCTGTTCAACTCCAAACGAGTAATAACGGTATAAACAATGTCTCGTTCTTTCGATTCTCCACCGCGACCAAAGCCTCTTTTACCCGAATAGACGGTTACGCCACGCCCCATTGTTTCGACAATCATTTGACGAATGTCTTCGCTGTGGGGTGAAATAATAGTTACACCCGTATATTCTTCGATACCCTCAATGAAAAAATCGAGGGTTTTTGAAGCAACCAAATAAGTTATCATCGAATAAAGAGCTGCCTCGACTGAGAGAAAATAGGCAGCTGCCGAGAAAATGATAATATTTATACCGATGATGATATCACCGAGAGTTGTACCGAGTTTGCGGCTTAAGAAAATCGCCAAAACTTCCGTTCCATCAATTACGGCACCACCTCTTACCGAAAGGCCGATACCTGCCCCCAAGAAAAATCCACCAAAAACAGCCACCAAAAGTTTATCATGGGTAACTTCCTGAAAGTGAATCGTGGCAATACAAATGGATAGAAGTCCGATTGCTAAAGCAGTTTTTAGGGCAAAGATTTTCCCGATTATATTATAAGCCAATATAATGAAAGGAATATTGACAACGAGAATAAGCATCCAAAGCGGAATACCACTCAACTCGCTGACAAGCAACGAAATACCCGTAGCACCACCATCAATAAAACTATTAGGCATTAAGAAGCTCTCCAAACCAAAGGCGGCAGAAGCAATTCCGAGCAAAATAAGAATAGCATCTTTGAGATAGCGAATGGTCTCAATTTTAAGCTCTCTGAAACCTTTGGCCAACTCAAAAGCGGTATATTTTTTTTCTCCGAGCCCTCTTCTACGTTTGTTTTTATGTTTAAGAACTCTCGAAATGATAAGTTTGGTCAGAAATGAATTCATAGGTTTTATGGTAAGTTTATGGAAAATATTAGCTCAAAATCTTTTTGAGTATAAAAATGTAGTATCAAATAATCAAATATCAAGCTCCCAGAAAGCCTAAAAAATAACCTTTGCTTTATTAATCCAACTTCAAAAAGTACAATTTAGTGCCTTTATTCTTGAAAAAACAATAATTCTAACACGAATCTAATGCTCAATAAAAGAGTCGGGAAGTATAGAACGTTTAAGAGAATGCGTTGGATTATGGTTTTGAATTGGCTTGAAATTTGCTACTTCTTTGTTATTATTTTAATTTATTTCTGTATCAGATGAAACGCCTGCTTATTATCGGTTTTCTATTTTTTGTAAACACTGTTTTTGCTCAAAATAAAGACAAATACCTTCTTTCAATCAATGATTTTGAGGCAAAACTCCGAGAAAATACTGGCATTGCACAGTTGGTAGATGTACGCACCCCCGAAGAATATATACGTGGACACCTCAAACGTGCTATTAATTTGAATTTCAATGATGATAATTTTGAAGATATCGTGAAGGCTAAATTGGATAAAACTCGCCCTGTGTTTGTGTATTGCTTTTCGGGCCGACGCAGCACCGATGCAGCAGCATTTCTACGGGATTTGGGCTACAAAGAAGTATATGATATGGCGGGCGGCTTTGCCAAATGGACATCTTCGAGCAAACCATACGTATCAGATAATACAACTACCCAACCGATTGCGGCTTTTACGCTCGAAAACCTTGACCGTGTGGTGAAATCAAATAATCTTGTTTTGATAGATTTTTATGCCGAATGGTGTGGGCCATGCAAAAAAATGAATCCAATCTTAAATAGAATTGCAGACCAAAACAAAAATATAAAGTTATTAAAAATTGATGCCGAAAAAAGCGATAATATAGCTTCGGCATTTAAAGTTGAGGAAATTCCGACGTATGTTATCATAAAAAATGGTCGTCAGGTTTGGCGTAGTGTTGGTGAAATGGAAGAAGCTGAGTTGAAAGAGGTTTTGGCAAGAATAAAATAAAACACAATCATTAATGAATATTAAAAGGTGTAGATTTTTCTGCACCTTTTTTATTTTTATGGTTCTCCAAATTTCTTCCCAAACCGACCAAATTTCATACGAAACCCACCAAATAATAAATGTAGCTTCGTACGTATAGAACTACGTAATATCTTTGATTACAAACGATATAGCCTTAACTACTTATAAATGATACAACTGACTTATCTCATCACTTTGGTGGTCATGACCGAACTAATTGGGTATGGGATTATTTTGCTCTTAGCCATCATTGGTTTGGTGCTTAGTCTTTTGAATTATTATAAGAAAAAAAGCGAAACGGGACTGCTGAAGAAAATAAATGAGTTAGAGAGTATCATGGGAAATCAACAGTTTTTATACGGAAATCTGAATTCTATCAAGCAATATATTTTGCTTCATAGCCCGATGGAAGCGGCCCAGTATCTGACCGAGTTTACAAATCTGCTGAAAAGTATTTCAAACAGGTCTAAACAAAAAAGTATTTCGCTTGCTCAAGAAATAGAAATGATTCTGCTTTATCTTGAACTTGAAAAGAAAAGAATTGGCGAAGAATTTACATTTTTTCAAGAAATTGAAGCAAATATCAAGACGGAGGAAATTCAAGTGAAACCACTGTTTGCTTTTAAACAAGTAGAAGAAATTATCAGAAAACAACAAAACCAGCTTAAATTACACTTGATTATCAAGCAAGTAGGAGAAAAACTTACTTGCAAAGTAGAAAACGGAACTTCGAGTACAAGTTTTGTTATTGAGATTCCTACAAAATAACTTTATAGCCATGAAAACCCACAACCTACCTATCGCTTTTTAGGCGTAGGTTTATTAACTCGAATTTTCAAAGAAGTTTCGGCACTTTCACCTTGGCTGTCGGTTACTTTAAGTTTTACTTCGTAGATACCTACTTTCGAGAATGTGTATTCGGGGTTTTTCTCTTTTATTTTTACGGTAGTAGTACCAATAATACTCCACTCAAAACTTAACCTATCTTTTGAGTCATAATCGACCGAACCCTCTGAAGATAATTTTACTTTCAAAGGTGTATTTCCATATAATATATCGGCCGAGGCAACAGCAATCGGTTTTCGGTTTTTCTCGGCATAATCAATCTTTGATAGTCGATTGTTTTCTAAAAGGTACAATTCACCATCAACCCCAAATGCCATATCTTTAATAAAATCGAAGCGAGTATTTGAGAGAAAAGGCTCTACATTTTTCACATTACCGTCCTCGTCAAGCGTCTCTACCACAAAACCTTGTTCGTTATCAAATCTAAATGTTTTTCCCGCAAAATACTTGGGCAATCGGTAGGCCTCATTGCTATATTTATCAAACTCGTAAGTAATATTTTTTGATAAAGGCGTAGCTGACTGGCTCGAAAAATCACTCATTGTGGCTATGCTATCGCCCACAAGTTGCATTCTACCTATTTTATATTCGTTGGCGGCAGTTTCTGAGAACGTGTAAACATATCCATTTTCGGCAAATTCGGGGTCGAGTTTAATTGCTTTCAGATTTGTAGCATCAATTTTCCCGATTTGATTGGTCTTGCGTTTTTGAGCCTCAAAAATCTTCACTTTGCCATTTTGTTCGACCCAAACTACGCTTCGAGTAGGCAAAGTAGCCAAGGCCAGTGGGTTTTCTAAATTATCAGATAAAGTTACTTTCAAAAAACTACTTTCAGATGGTAAGGCCGTATCGGCAATTTTAGCGTAATCGGGTAGGCTTTTAGCCGAAACCTCTTCGATACCCGACCAAATATGAGACAATAAGTTGGGATTTTGGAAGGCTGAAAATTCGCCACCCAAAGCCGTATAAAACATTTTTCCACCTTCCTCGGTCGTATAATACCATGCCCATGTTTTGCCCATAACATCGAGCAAAACTGGCTTGCATCTGACTGGCACACTGCTCATTACCAAAGGTTTATCGTCTATTTTCCAAAGTGGTGGTAATTCGCTTTTTCCTATTGAGGCATTGGTAATAAGGCTTAGCTGAACTTTATCCGAAAATTGACTTTCGGCCAAAACCCCACCAATCATTTTATTATACCAAAGCCATTTGTAGTTTTTTTCGATAGCACCGCCCACGCCTACAAAACCACCACCCGCTTGCAAAAAACGCTGTAATTCGGCCGATTGCTGAAAACTGAGGGCATTGACCGAGGTATTGAGAAACACTACGGCATTATAACTTTTGAGGTTTGTTTCGTTGATTTTTGTGGGTGTCGAAGTAGTATCAAGTGAGCGTTTTTTGCTTTGGGCATCGTCAAAAAGTACCTTTGCTTGTGCCGAGTTTGAAACTGGATAAAAAATTAAAGTTTTACTCTGCCCAAACACAATACAGGTACTCAGAAAAACAAAAGCTAAGGTTATAATTTTCTTCATTCTTTGGGCAAGCAAATTTAATACTACGATATTTTCCCCTAAAATTAATCAAATTTGACTTTATTACCCGCTATTTTTTTCATCGAAGCCTTCATTTCTTCAATTTTTTGCGGCAAATGCCTCGCTATATTATTTTTCTGAGCCAAATCTTTTGATAAATCGTAAAGTTGATATTCTGATGAATTTCCTAATTCTATGCGTTCTTCTTTCGATACTGCGGGACCTTTGTACGGTGGAATCATTACGAAGTTACCCTCTCTAAAAGCCAATTTGCCCGATGCTTCAAGCACCAAATTAGCCCGACCTTGCTTCGATTTCCCAAGCATCACGTTTAGCAAATTTTGACTATCAGTCGAATAACTTTCAGCACCAATCAATTGGGCAAACGACGAAGCGAAATCTAACTGACAAAGCACCGCATCCGATACAGCAGGTTTGATTTTACCTTTCCAATAAGTAATAAAAGGCACTCTCGTACCCGCTTCGTATAAACTATATTTTCCGCCACGAAGTACACCAGCGGGTGTATGATTGCCCAGTTTTTCGACGGCATCATCGTAATAACCATCGTCAAGGACGGGGCCGTTATCGCTTGAAAAAATCACGAGCGTGTTTTCGAGCAAACCCTCTTTTTCTAATTTTTTAATGATTTCTCCCACGCACCAATCAGCCTCTAAAATGGCATCGCCACGAGGCCCCATACCCGATTTCCCGACAAACCGAGCGTGCGGAACTCGTGGCACATGCGGCTCGTGCAAGGCATAATACAAGAAAAATGGCTTGCCAGTTTTATTGGGTTGATGATTATCGATAAACGCTTTTGCTCTTCCCAGAAACACATCGGCCATGTCTTCATCGACCCACAGTGCTGACTTTCCGCCCTTCATATAACCAATGCGAGGAACGCCGTTCGTAACGCTAAAGTTATGTCCAAAATGCCATTTTAGTTTAGTCATCAATTCGGGGTTTGAAAGAGCAGTTGGTTCGCCTTCAAAGTTTTGTTTGTAGTTGACATAAATCGGGTCAGTAGCTTCAAGACCTACAACATGGCGGTTTTCTACAAAAACAGTAGGAACTCGGTCGTTGGTGGCAGCCATGATATACGAATAATCGAACCCAATATCATTGGGTGAAAACTGAATTTCCTTGTTCCAATCCAATGCTCCATTGCCCAGTCCTAAATGCCATTTTCCAACCACACCCGTTTGATACCCCGCTTTTTTGAGCAATTTAGGTAGTGTCATTGAAGCTGTATCAATCAATAGTGGGGCATCGCCAGGTAGCACTTTTGTGCCTTCGGTTTTCCACGGATACTTACCCGTCAGTAGTGCAAACCTGCTTGGGGTACAAGTAGCCGAGGTAGCGTAGCCATTCGTGAAACGGATTCCGCCTTGGGCTAATTTATCAATATTTGGCGTGGGTAGTGTGCCTTTTTTATAAGCACTTACATCGCCATAGCCTAAATCATCGGCATAAATGATTAGAATATTGGGCTTCGGGGTGGGTTTCTGAAAGCTAAATAACCCAAGCAATAAAACTGATAGGAGGTATCTCATAACGAAGGTATTTTTTTAGTATCTACTTTTCTATTTACGAAAAAACAATAATTCTACAAATTGCAAACTGATTCGTTGCAAAATTTAGTTTTTAGACCCAAAGCTGTATTTTATCGTTGTTTCTTCGGCAAATTAGAATTTTCTTTGCAGAAAAATTCAGATTACATGCAAAAGATTACCATTGCCGTTGACGGCTATTCGAGTTGTGGCAAAAGTACGACTGCCAAAAAAGTAGCTGCACGTTTGGGATATAGTTACATTGATACAGGAGCCATGTATCGAGCTGTAACCCTCTATTTTCATCAGCATTTGGTAACACTTACCAACGATAAAGAAGTGGCAAAGGCATTGGATAATATTCAGATTGAGTTTCGTAGAAACCCAAGTAGCGGGCGAAATGAAACATTTTTGAATGGACTTAACGTTGAAGATGAAATCAGAAAACTATACATTGCCAATCAGGTAAGCGAAGTAAGTGCCATTGCCGAAGTACGCCACGCAATGGTGGCTCAACAGCGAAAAATGGGTAAGAAGAAAGGAGTAGTAATGGATGGACGAGACATTGGCACAGTAGTTTTTCCCGATGCTGAACTGAAGATTTTTATGACTGCTGACCCGATAATTAGAGCGAATAGACGCCAAATTGAGCTAAATGAACGAGGTGATTTAGTTGATATTGAAGAAATTATCGAAAATATCAAAAAACGAGATTTGATTGATACCACTCGTAAAGAAAGTCCGCTCCGCAAAGCTGATGATGCCATTGATATTGACACATCCTATATGACGCTTGACGAGCAAGTAGAGATGGTTTGCATTTTGGCAGATGAAGCTCTGAGCAAATCGATTAGAAAATAAATTTTTACTTTAATAAAACCTATGAGGTATTGAAAACCTTGTAGGTTTGAACTGCGATATTGAAAAATCTTGATTATATAGTTGTTGGGCAAGGAATTGCGGGGTCGTTGTTGGCTTATCAGTTAATGAAAGCTGATAAAAAGGTGATGGTTTTGAACGATGAAACCTTGCCGACTTCATCGAAGGTAGCTGGTGGAATTTTCAACCCAATTACGGGCAAAAACCTTGATAAAACTTGGCTTGCCGACAAGATTTTTCCTTATTTAAGAAAGTTTTATACTTCACTCGAAGAAGAATTTCACGCAAGTTTTTATCACGAAACTAATCTTTATCGGCCATTTGCCAATGAGCAACAGCAAAGGCATTTTATGAGATTGACGGATGAATATGACTTGGGTAATTACCTTAAAATTATTCAACCAAACCAGTCTGATTATGAGCAAATTAGTAACGAACTGGGCGGACTTTACACTTCATCGGCAGGGTGGGTAAATGTACCGAAAATGCTCGATTGTTTCCGAAATTTCTTCAAACAAAACGAAAGTTATCAGGCCGAAAAAATTGATTTTACTGAACTAAATATTACCGAAAACAATGTTTTTTATAAAGACTTTGTAGCTAAAAGAATCATTTTTTGCGAAGGTTTCTATTCTACCCAAAATCCCTATTTTAGCTGGATTCCGTTTAATCCTGCCAAGGGCGAGACACTTTTGGCTGATGTAGAAGGCTACAAAATCAAAGAAATCATCAATCAAGGCTTTTGGATAATTCCGTTGGGTGAGGACAAATGTCGCTTTGGCTCAACCTACATTTGGGATAACCTCGACTGGCAAGCCACCGAAAGTGGCCACGATTTGATTACTTCAAAAATTAGCAAATTCCTATTTCCTTCTTTTAATATCACTGGTCAAGAAGCTGGAATCAGACCCACTACCAAAGACCGTCGCCCATTTATGGGCAACCATCCGCATCATTCTAACGTATATATCTTTAACGGACTCGGCACCAAAGGCGTATCGCTTGCTCCCTATTTTGCCGAAGAAATGCTCGGTTTTTTAGAAACTAATAAAGTTTTAATGTCTGAAGCTAACATTGAGCGTTTTTATTCGTTATATTCGTTGTAAGATTTTGTACATTTTTTTCTTTAAAATTGTATAAAATATTGCAATCAAAAGCAAACAAACTTCGTCTATGGTTTTGTGTAGGTAAACCTACTGATTCCTTTAGCGTTGTGGTTGATTTACTGAAATCTGTATTCTCGGAAATATACAAAGGCATGGAAAATATATTTATTCTTCGTCGAATAAGCACAGGTGTCTGCCTAATGCTTGCATTAGGTATGGGTCGTGCATCTGCACAAAGCTACTTTTCGTCAACCCAAGAAGAGTTTGGGAAAAGCCGTATTCAATACAAAAGATTTGAATGGCTTACGATTAGAAGCAATAATTTTGAGTTCAATTACTATCGTAGCGGCGATAAAATTGCCCAAAATGCTGCTAAAATAGCCGAAGGTGAATATGACCGCATCACGGAGTTGTTGGGTTACACGCCCTTCACGACGATGAAAATTTTCTTGTATAATTCGCCACAAGAACTTGAGCAGAGCAATATCGGCCTTACTGCCCCGATTGATTTAGACGGGAGTATTCTGAACCTCGCAAAATCTCGTGTACAGATAGCTTACACGGGCAATGAGGAGCAATTCAAGCAACAATTGATTCAGCAAATTGCCCGCCTATTTGTTTATGATATGCTTTATGGAGGTAGTTTGAAAGAGGTTTTACAAAGCTCACTTTTATTGACCGTGCCAGAATGGTACATGGCGGGAATATCGGCCTATATTTCGGGCGACAACGATAATCCGCTTGTATTGGACAGAATGCGTACGACAATTCTGAAGAATAAGGACAAAAAAATTGAAACCATTCAAGGCAAAGATGCCGAAATAATTGGGCAATCTATCTGGAATTACATTGCAGTTCGTTATGGAAAAGACAATATTTCTAATATTCTGAACCTTACTCGTATTATCCGTACCGAAGAATCGAGCATTACAAGCACGTTGGGGATTTCGTACAGCCGATTTATGAAAGAGTGGAGAGATTATTATGCCAATAGTCAATATGCTACTACTGAAGAGAAAACTCCTGATAATTCACAAAAAAAGCCTGAGATTTCTCCTAATAATTCTTTGGTTGAAACTAAACAAAAACTCGAACTCCGACCTGGTGAAGTTGATACTGATAATTATGAATTTGATGCCGAAAATATTATCAAATCTTTAGCGGCCGAAACAGCCAAAGCCAAAGGAGAGACAACCGATAAGACCATTCCAAAGCCAGGTAGATTTAAAGAAACATTAAAAATAAAAGGGCCGTTTGCTTATGAAAACATTGTCATTGCAAATGATATAAAATCAGACTTTTTGGTTGACCCTGTAAGGAGAATGGGTATGAAAAATACCCTTGTTATGAATGATTTACTTGAAAATCACAGTATCAAATTGGGGCTTTTTATTACACCTATTTTACGCAATCATGATGTATACTTAGGCTACAACAATAATGTTCGACGCGTTGATTGGGGTGTAGATATTCAACGACGTTCGATTTCACTCAGCGAATTGGATAACCGTAGTTTATATTTGTTCCGTCCATTAAACATCAACACGCCGCAAACAACCGTACTCAGCATTGACCGACGCTTATATTATAATCGTTTTTCAGCATTTGCATCTTATCCATTTAGTCAATATCTGAAGGCCGTAATAGCACCAAATCTTACTTCCACTTCTGATATTGACGTATCAGATTTAGGCAGAAAAAACCTACAATCTATCTATTTAGGTTTTCGTGGTGAATTAGTTTATGATAATACTACTCCATTATTTAGTAAAGTATTGATTGGTACACGTGCTAAAATTCGTCTTGACCGCTCCTATAGTTTCAAAACCAGCAGCGAAAACTTTAGTCGTATGGTAATTGATGCCCGCCATTACCGTAAATTATTTGGTAGTGTTATTCTTGCAGGAAGGTTATCCTATAGCCGTTCGCTTGGAAAAGCTCCAAAAGTGACAATTCTGGGTGGCGTTGAAAACTCAATCAACCGTTCAATTGAGCAAACTAATGGCCAAGCAGTTGGTGTTCCGAGAGATTTAAGAGACATTCTTTTCTACGATTTTGGAGGAAATCTTAGAGGATTCAACTTTGCTAAACTCTATGGTACAAGCCACTTACTCACAAACTTAGAGCTACGTTTGCCATTAGCACAATATGTATCAAAAGGCTCACTTACCTCTAATTTCCTTCGTAATTTACAATTTGTAGGCTTTACTGATGTAGGTACTGCTTGGTATGGAAGCAAAGGGCCATTTAATCGCCAAAATAGCTTAAACACTGAAATCGTTGGTGGTGGCCAGAATCCATTTAGAGCAACTGTTACCAATTTCAAGAATCCTTTCTTAGTGGGTTATGGCTTTGGTGTCAGAACGACTATTTTAGGCTATTTCGTAAAAGCCGATTATGCTTGGGGGCTTGAAGATAAAGAAGTTAACCCTCCAAAATTATATTTATCGTTGGGCTACGACTTTTAAAATCCAACACATATTTTCTATCGTATATAATAATAATTATAATAAATTTTTATCTATCAAACATCCGCCTACTAAGCGGATGTTTTTTGCTTTATAGACCAAATTGGCATAGTTTTAGTTATTCTATGCCAAACATTCTTCAAGAGTAAACATTTTTCTTTTTTCCCTACTACACAGGCCCCTCTACCCCATTTTTTATTAAACGGTTATACAAATAGATTTGGCACAGTTTTGGATACTATAATAACTGAATATAGTATTTGTATGCCTATATAGATTGAAAAAATAGATGATTTTGTAGAAACTTTATCTATTTCACAGGTTTATTAAAAAAGTAAGTACACAAATACTACACGTGAATTATTTAAAATACTTGCAAATGAAATACAATTTTACCGAAAGTGGTGTCCCAATGCCAATAGAGGGGGATTCACAACAACGCCAATCAGACAAAGATACCAAAGTGTTGGAGTTTGTGCAGAAAATTGTCAGTGTTATTAGTCTATTTTTTAAGCCAAAAAGTAGCCATAAGGCCGTAGATGTACCTCAAGTTCAGAAGAGTGTAGATACAAAGCCTCATGGAAAGCTATTCGCTGAAAATAGTTTGCAAGAATATTTTGCTGATAAGTTTCCTCCACAATTAAGTCAAAATAATGTCAAATCTGTGCCTGATTTAATAACAAATCAAGATTTAACCATGAACAAGCTTTCCCTTAACAGTAGTTCAACGGTCAAGGAATACCATTTGGGTAGTCAATTTGATGAAAAGTTGAAACGATGGATTCCTTCATTCTCTTCTCCTACTAAAAGCTATGACGGAGATGACTACCCTAAAAACTCATTTTTTAAGGGATTCGCAACAACAATTCTGTTGGTGCTTATTAGCGTTTTAGGGCTTGCCGCTCAAAGCTTCATTGATTTATCACTCCGCAAAACGATTGATAAATCATTACCAGCATTGAACGACAATGTCAAATACACGCTTTGGTTAAAAAACTCTGGGCCATCGACTGCAAATACGATTGTGGTGCAAGATAATTTTCCGATTGCGGGTGCGGTATTGAATACCCACACAGGAGGAGCAAATTTTACCTATAGCCCATTGACAGGTATTGGCAAATGGAATGTTGCGACTTTGGCAGCGGGTGATTCAGTAAAATTAGAGATTACAGCAACCGTTACACAACAAGGGGTATTTTTCAATACTGCTGAGGTATTTTCAGTTGGTGCTGGTCAGGAAGATTCAGACTCTACTCCAAATAACTCAAAACTTTATGAAGATGATATTGCATCAGCTTGTTTCTCTGTACCTCTCTATTGGTATCCAGGTGAGGAGTATACAGTTTCAGTTCCTGCTCCATATAAATACGGTTCAACTATTAAATGGTTTAACGGTACAACCGAAATAACTCCGAGTTCGACAATTGCTGTAATTAATGCCGATTCGTCATTGACGATTAAAGCTCCAGGTACTTTTACTTTTACGACTAACGTAACTAATTGTCCTGCACAAGGTTGCTGTGCAGTTCAAGTTGTTGAAGGGCCTTACGGAAGTATTGGTGATTATGTATGGCAAGATACTAACAACGACGGAAAACAAGGCTCAACAACTACTGAACCACCAATAGCAGGGGTAAAAGTATATTTATTGAGTGCTTCAGGTACTAAACTTGATTCGACTATTACTAATGCTCAGGGTAAATATCTATTTGATAGCTTAACCACTGATAGTTATCGAGTACAATTTGTAAAACCTGTTGGCTATGACTCTTTCACTGCTCAAAATTTAGGTACTGATGACACTAAAGATAGTGATGTAGGTCCAACTGGGCTTTCTCAATTAATTAATATTGATACTTCAAAATTACCATCAGATACCCTACGTAATAATCTGAATATTGATGCGGGTTTGAAACCAAACTATGGTTCAATCGGCGATTATGTTTGGTCTGATGTGAATAATAATGGTCAGCAAAATTCGGGCGAAGCTCCGATTGCGGGTGTGAAGGTTTACTTGTTGAGTGCTTCAGGTACTAAACTCGACTCGACTGTCACCGATGCAGCTGGTAAATACCTTTTCGATTCACTTGCAAGTGGAACTTACAAGGTGCAATTCATTGCTCCAACTGGTACTATCGCAGCTAAACAAAATACAGGTGCTGATGTAACCGATAGCGATGCCAACAAAAACGGTATCACACAGCTAATTACTATCGATACTACAAGACCTATAACCGATACCCTTCGTAATAACTTGAATATCGACGCTGGTTTCGTGCCTGTTGGTTCGATTGGCGATTACGTATTTGCTGATAACAATGGCGATGGTATCCAAAATACAGGAGACACGCCTGTAGCTGGCGTAAAAGTTTATTTACTCGATGCTACTACTGGTGCTAAACTTGACTCTACCATAACTAATGGTGCGGGTAAATACCTCTTCGATAGCTTATTGGCGGGTAGCTACAAAGTTAAGTTCGTGCTTCCGACTGGTAGCGAGGCAACGGGTAAACTACTTGGTGGTAATACAGCAACCGATAGACTGATATTCCCAAACAGACAATTTCTAATACTGTTACTATCGATAACAAGTCAGCTTTAAACGAACTTGATTTATC
>JALQYE010000057.1 GCA_023254245.1 Emticicia sp. | reverse complement strand
AGTGCATGCCATAAATCAAATACACATAGCATGTACCAGCATTTTCAAACATTGGTGCAGTTCGTGCAGATTTTCGGCGGTAGGCATGACAAGCAGGGTCGCCTTGTAAGTATCCTTCGGTTTCAACAATGATTCCTGCTGTTCTTCCTTCGGGGCTTTCGTGTACCAATGTGCAACCCAAAAGTAGCTTCGATAAAGTCAAGGTATCATGTTTTTCGTAAAATTCTTTGGGAAGAATATTTTGCATCTGTACTTTTGGTAAACTTTAAGTTATTGTATGAAAAAACTTCTCTTTTTTATTCTTTTAGCTCACTTCTGCATCGCACAAGATGACGCTGCAATTATCAAAAACGTTACTTGGGAAACTACGAAGCTTGGGAAAAAGTTTTATTGGAAACGAATCCATTTCAAGCAAAAAGAATTATTCGATGCCAACCAATCCATTAATATTTTGGAGATTTCTCTTACTACTAAAAAAGTTAAATTTGGTTTTGCAACCGTCGATTCGATAAAATCAGACCCACAAATAAAGCGTTCTTTGCAAAAAACAAGTAAAATTGCCGCCGATTTAGGGGCTATTGCCGCCGTAAATGCTGGTTTTTTTGATATGAAAAATGGCGGAGCAGTTGACTTCCTAAAAATTAATGGTACCGTGGTTGATACCACTCGACTGTCAAATGTTACTCGATTACCTTTTCATTCTATTTCGGGTGTTGTGATTGAGAATAATAAAGTTAGTATCATCAAAGGAGAGCAAACTGCTGGTTGGGAGAAAAAACTAACTCAAGCGAATGTGTTATTAACAGGGCCTTTGTTGATGTATAATGGAGTAGCAGAAGAATTAGCCAAAACAGCTTTTAATGATAATCGCCATCCTCGTACGTGTGCGTGTGTAACAAATGATAGAAAATTGTTGTTGGTTACGGTAGATGGTCGTTCGGCGGAATCGTTTGGTATGACTTTGGCTGAGTTAACCACACTGGCAAAAGCACTCAACTGTAAAGATGCGATTAATTTTGACGGTGGCGGCTCAACAACCATGTATATCAAAGGCCAGCCCGAAAGTGGTGTAGTGAATTATCCATCCGATAATAAACTGTTCGACCATGCAGGCGAACGCCCCGTAAGTAATATTTTTTATATAAAATAAGATGTTAGATTTTAGACAAGAGACATGAGAAACGAATCTCTCAAATCTATTGTCTTTTGTTTAGCTTCCCATGTCTCAAAAATGCAACAAGTACAATATAAATATCGCCCTGAAAACCTTACGATTTCAGAACCTAACAAATATAAGCCCGAAGAGTTATATTCGGAAGAAATGGTTTTGAATCTTGGCCCTCAACACCCCTCAACTCACGGGGTGCTGCGTCTGGAAGTCCTTACCGATGGAGAGATAGTGGTTGATGTAGTATCTCATTTGGGTTATTTACATCGCTGTTTTGAGAAGCATGCCGAAAGTTTGCCATTTAATCAAATCATTCCTTATGTTGATAGAATGGATTATGTGGCGGCCATGAATTCGGAGTTGGCGTATGTGATGGGTATTGAAAAAATGCTCGGAATCGAGAAAGATTTGCCCAAAAGAGTAGAGTATATCAGGGTTTTAGTGGCTGAATTAAACCGTTTGGCTTCGCATTTTATTGCTATTGGCACGTATGCACTTGATATTGGTGCGGCCACGCCATTTCTTTGGATTTTTCGTGACCGTGAGCATATCATGCGTATGCTCGAATGGCTCTGCGGTGCCAGAATGCTCTATAATTATGTGTGGGTAGGGGGATTATTCTATGATTTACCTGTGGGTTTTGAAGAGCGTTGCCGAGAATTTATTGATTATTTAAAACCAAAACTTATTGAGTTACAGCAATTGGTTATCGAAAATCATATTTTTATTAATCGAACGGCTAATATTGGAGTTTTACCTCTCCCGATGGCTATAAATTATGGGTGTACGGGGCCTGTTTTGCGTGGTTCGGGACTAAAGTGGGATTTGAGAAAAGTTGATAAGTATTCGGTTTATAGTGAAATTGATTTTGATATTCCAGTAGGTAAGGGCGAAGTAGGAAAAGTTGGGGATTGCTGGGATAGAAATAATGTGCGTGTGCAAGAATGTTGGGAGTCGGTGAAAATTATTGAGCAATGTTTAGAAAAACTGAATAAAGAGCATAAACGAACCACCGATTTTGACCCACAAGCCCTTGTGCCTAAGAAAATCCGTCCACCTAAAATGGATTTTTATTGCCGAGCTGAAAACCCAAAAGGAGAACTGGGCTTCTTTTTCCGCACTGACGGTCGTTCGGATATACCGACGAGGGTAAAAGCCCGTGCTTGCTCGTTCAATAATTTATCCGTTCTGCCCGAATTATCTCGTGGAGGAATGATTGCCGATTTAGTGGCAGTAATTGGTTCGCTCGATGTGGTAATGGGAGAGGTAGATAGATAGTCCACAGTCAATAGTCGACAAATCAACAGTAATGGAGTGATAGAGACTTAGTTATGACTTTCAAGGTCGCTACTTGATTTTATCTTATAATTAATGATTAGTTTTTCTTCCAAAATAAATAAAAAGGAATACCAGTAGTAATCAGTCCAAGTCCCATTAAGGCTTCATTAGGTTGGTTGTAGATGGTGATAATGAGTAGAAATAGGCAGAAAATTACAAAAAATGCAGGAACAAATGGATACCCAACTACGTTGTACTTTCTTTCGAGATTTGGGCTTTTAATCCTTAGAATAATTACTCCCAAAGCTGTACTGCCATAATAAATAAACGAAGCAAATACGAGTATATCAGTTAGTTGGTCGAAACTACCTGACCATATTAAAAGTATTGACCATATTGCTTGTATAAAAAGTGAAAAGTAGGGTGTTTGGAATTTTGGATGAATGGAAGATGCTTTTTTGAAAAACAGACTATCTCTCGACATAGCATAAAAGATTCGAGCCGACATCATGATAGTGCTATTGGTGGCATTGATTGTGGTAACGAGTATCAAACAACCAACAAAAAGCACCCCAATTTTACCAAGAATCTGATTGGCCACTTCAATGGCAGCTATTTTATTCGGAGTTTCGTAGAGTTGAATAAAATAATCTATCGGCAATGTGTAAAGAAAAACCATGTTGAGCAAAACGTAAATCAAAATCACGATTCCTGTTCCAAAGCCCAAAGCCAAAGGCAAATTTCGTTGCGGATTTTTGACTTCTTCGCCAATATAACCGATATGATTCCAGCCCTCATAACCCCAAAAAGCCCCAAGGCTTGCCAACATCATTGCTTTGGCTAATCCCCAACCTCCGAGTGAGGTGTTATCGAAATGACTACTTTCTTGCGTGAGATTTTCAAAACTCCCTTGTGAAGAACTAAACCCGAAGATGATTAGTAATAAAACTGCTCCAAACATCAAATAGGTAAGCACACTACTCAGACTTTCGGCTACCGTTATTCCTCGATAATTAAGCAGACTCAACATTATTATTAAGCTCGATGCTACTATTTTTATAGAAAAATTATCAAGAATATTTATACCAAAAATGGTAAAGCTAAGATTAAAGTCAGAAAGTGGAACAAGACTATTGAATGATTGAGCAAAAATATAAGCCAGAGCCGCAATTGAGGCGGTTTTCATGACCGTAAAATTTCCCCAACCGTAAAGAAAAGCAAAAAAACGACCGTAAATTTTCTGAAAATAAGCATATTCTCCGCCTGAATCAGGATATATACTGGCCATTTCGGCGGTGGATAATGCTCCTGCTAAACTGATAATACCTGCTAAAATCCAACATACAATCACCAAAATAGGCGAACCTAATTCGGCTGACATTGGAGCAATCTTTTTGAATACTCCAGAGCCAACAATCACACTTACTACCAGAATAGTAGCCGCTCGTAGTCCGATTTTAGGTGTTAGTTTCGACATAGTAGAGCAAGTTTTAAACTTGCGAGAGGTTTATTAGAAATATAAATTATACTATTTTCTCATACCCAAAACCCGCCTTATGATTGATTTTAAGACAACCATCTTCCAATCTAAATCCACTTGTAACTAAATCTTCTGCCAAATCGAAACTGCCATCAAGGTCAAGGTAACGAGTATTTTGGCAGGAATAGGCTATATGCAAGGCTGCTGTTATACTGACAATGCTTTCATCATTACAGCCCCAAAATAAATCTATATTAGCCTGTTGAGCTATATTAGCTATCTCTAAAGCCCCCAAAATACCCCCGCATTTCATCAATTTAATATTAAAAATGCCGAAAGGCTGATGAATGGTACTAAAAGCTAAAGCAGCTTTTGCATTTTTCAATGACTCATCGGCGGCAATTAATTTACATTCTTCCGAATTTAGAGCAAATAATTCTGATTCTTGACCAACTTTGAGTGGTTGTTCGATTAACTCTAAGTTAGTTTTAGCAGTTTTGGCTAAAAAAAACTTCAACTCTTCAAAAGTATAGCCTTGATTTGCATCAACTCTAATTTTTAGATTATTCTTATAAATTTCGTGCAAACGAATAACTCTTTCAATGTCTTCTTCTACGTCAATTCCTGTTTTTACTTTTAGTACTTTGAAGCCCAGTTGAGCGTAATTTTTAGCTTCTTCAAGGGTTTCATTCACATCCATAATGCCGATTGTTACCGAAGTGGGCAAGTATTTTATCTTTTGACCATAAAAATCAACGATTGAAATACCTAAAAATTTGCCAAAGGCATCGTGCAAAGCCAAGTCGATGGCTGCTTGTGTACCAGCAAGTAGTGGAAAATATTGATGGGTTTCAAAAATAATTTGTCGAAAATGCCGAATATCTCGCCCAACTAAACCCTGAACGAACTCAGATTGCAGATTTTGGAGGGTTTGTTCTGAATTTTCACCTATTACCTCTTCGGCTGGGCTGGCCGAGCCTAAACCTATGATGCCATTTTCGAGCTCGATTTCTAAGAAAACTAATTCTACATCATAAAATGTGTTATATGCAATCGTGTAAGGCTTGGTTAAGGCCAGTTTTTTTAAGTAAGGTATAACTGATTTTATTTTCATGGTTGTAAGGCAAGTAGGGTGGGTATCAGTTTTTCTACACCTTCTTGTATGGGTAGAAGTACTGGTATTTGGAGTTTTTCCTCATAAAAGGCTTGATAATCAAAAGCTTGCTCATCAGTACATTTTTCGGTGTTGAGTGCCACCGCAATTACTTTTGACCCCAATTTTTCGATAATTTCGATTTCAGATTCTACACTCGGAATCTCGCCCCAATGTGGGTCATCATCAAAATATTTACGTTTAGGTGCATGCAATAAAACTACGTGTTTAGCATTGCCAGAAATCAAAAACTCAAGCCCACAAGGGCCACTTGGATTGCGTAATGAAGATTGGCCTTCGAGAAAAATAAAATCAGCGTTTGTTTCCTTCCAACAACTCACAATGGCGTGTTCTAATTCGCCCGAAACAAAATCATTAAGTGTAGAATCGAAGATAAAACCATATTTACCGCCTTGTAACCAACCCGTTTGGCCCGTAAATACCATTTGTCCGTTCAAGCCATTTCGTTCACAAGCTTGGCGAAGCATTCGGGCGGTTGTTCGTTTGCCCATCGCACAATCCATGCCAATAACAGCAATAATTTTTGCCTTAATATTTCTTACTTCGCCTGTCCAGAAGTGCAAATCTTTTCTACTTTTTGGCTTTCTTATATCAACTAATTCGACTTTGTTTGCTTCGGCTAAAGCAACAATTTCAGGCTTTTCGACGAGGTATTCATGAAGGCCATTGACAATCGAAATACCACTTTCAATAGCAATTTTTATAATAGAAAGCATTGCAGAGGGTAATACTCCCCCCACCGTCGCTACTCCAATAATAAGATAATTAATACTTGGTAAAGTTGCTTTTGCAAATTCAAGTGATTCAAAAATCGGAATATTTCTGTGTTTGCCATCGAGCAATTCGCCTGCCTCTTTTCCTGCTGTTTCTGACGAGTCTATTATACCTACAATTTCATAGCGTTCTGTACCTCTGATAAGACCGTGAGCGGTTTTGGCATCACTTGTTTGTAATAAACCATTGGTAAGAATAACTGCTTTATTCATCTGAGTTACTTTGTTTTTTGATTAAAATACCCGAGTATTTTCCCGTAGCTTTCTGAGATTGATACACGATTTGGCCATTTACCCAAACTCGTTCGATACCCGTCGAAAGGGCTTTCCCATCTTGAATATTGGCATTGTCGATAACAGTATCAGGGTTGAAAAGTACCAAATCAGCGAAATTTCCGTTGGCAATAATTCCTCTATCACTGATACCTAAATTTTCTGCTGATAATCCTGTCATTTTATAAATAGCTGTTTCGAGCGGCATGAGTTTTTGTTCACGCACGTATCTACCCAAGATTTTTGTGAAAGTTCCGTGTCCACGAGGGTGTCCGCTCGATGAGCCATCTGAGCAAATATTGGTATGTGACCAACGTAGAAAATTGGCAACATCGGCTTCGTCCATTGATTTACCCATAATCGCCTCGATGCCTTCATTAAAATTTGGATTTTTTTCTTCAAAATCTGCCGCAATTGCTATCAAGTTCATGAGCGTTTGTGATGGTTTTTCGTTACGTTCTTTTGCAATGGCCGTAATTGTTTTTCCTGCATAAGATTTATTCGGGGCAAAACGTACCAAAACCGACCTTTCTGGGTCGAATAATTGATTGACAGCAAATTCGGCACTTATGGGATTAGTGTAATCTCGGTTTGGAAAAAGCACACGAAGCGTAGAATTCCAAAAATCATACGGGTAACAATCGGCAGTGATATTGATTCCCTCAGCACGTGCTTTTTGAAGCCTTGCCAACAACTGTGGTGATTTGCCCAATTGGTCTTTTTTTGCAATTTTTATATGTGAAATCTGAACAGGAATCTTGGTTTTGCGGCCAATTTCAATGATTTCATCTATGGCATCGTCAAGGTTAATATCTTCGCTCCTAATATGGCTCATATAGCGTCCACCGTTTTCTGCCACCACTTGGGCAAGTTGCAAAACCTCCTCTCGATTTGAGAAAAAAGCAGATTCATATTCTAAACCCGTAGCCAAGCCGAAAGAGCCTTTTTCTAATTCTTTTTTGAGTAAAATCTTCATTTTTTCTATTTCCGAAGGCTTGGCAGTTCTATATAAGCTTTTTGCCCCCATTGTCTCGCTTCGTAGTGTCGAATGGCCAGTATAAGTAGCAATATTGACCGCTATTGGGCGTTTTTTGATAAACTTTTTTAGTGTATCCATTGGATAACTACTGCCATCTTGCCCAATGACAATGGTTGTAATTCCTTGACTAACCGCAGGAATAGCTTCTGGAACTTTAGTAAGACCGCCAAAATGATGACTGTGTGTATCAATAAACCCAGGAGATAACACAAAGCCTTGTCCATCAACATTTTCTTCGTTTGAGAAAGTGGTTAAATTGCCAATTTCCCAAATCTTATCATCTTTCAAGCGTACATCCGCTTTGCGAGCAACTGAGCCAGTACCATCAATCAACTTTACGTTTCTAATGAGTTGTGTCGTAGGAATTTTAGGTTTTTTGCCTGATAAGATAGTATTGACTAAATCTATTGCTATATCGTTTGTGCCATTGCTGAGAATGATAACTGTCGTTTTTTTAGTAATATTTCGCTCTATATAATTTTCAAAGCCAACCCAACTGCCAGTATGGCTGAGTGTTTCTTCATCATCGCTGATTTCCCAACCAAAACCATAATTATAGGTTTCGCCTTTTTTTAGCTTCACAGGTATAAATGCTTCTTGAAGCGTTTCTTTACTAACTAATTTGTTGGTATAAAGTGCTTGTTCGTAAATTAGCAAATCTTCAACTGACGAATAAATATTCCCATCACCCACAATACCGTCAAACCTTGTCAGGTCATTTGGGTAATTGCGTCCGTTTTGTCGCTCAAACCCATAAGCCCGCTGAGTTTTTAGACTCAACGGGCTTTTTATGTTTAGAGAATAAACAAAGGTGTTTGTTAGATGAAGTGGTTGGGTAATGTATTTACTGAAAAAATCCTCTATCTTCATAGATGAGACTTTTTCTATGATTGATGCTAAAAGGGCGTAACCAGTATTGCAATATTCCCACTCACTGCCCGACTCAAATTCAAGTTCTGGTTTGAGGTCAGTCAAAAGTTTGACTAACTTCTCATTATTGAGCGTATCGAGCGTGTTGGTGTATTGTGTTGCTAAATCGAAGTATTCGGGTAAACCTGATGTATGAGTGAGTAGTTGGCGAATAGTAATTTTATCGTATGGGAAATTCGGTAAATGTTTTTTTACTTTATCATCAAATTGCAGCTTACCTTGTTCTTTCAAAATCATGGTCATCATGGCCACAAATTGCTTAGAAACTGATGCTAAATTGAATGACGAATTTGGCGTAAGTGACTCCTGAGTTTGAATATTGGCAATGCCGAAAGCTTTTTTGTAGAGTGCTTTTCCATCTTGAGCAATCAATACTACTCCATTAAACATTGCCTGTTCGTGAAGTTTTGTAAGTGTCGAATTGATGTTTTCAATCTGTTGAGTTGTGTACTGTGAATAACCCAAATGTGTATAGAAAAGCACCAATACTAACAAGAAATTTCGCATGGCTATGAGTTGATAAATGCTTTGAAATTTCTATAAAATTAGTTTTTGTTCTTTTAAATGAGAAATAAGTCAAATATAAATTGGAATAAATATTAATTTTAAGCAAAATATTCTTTTTGAGTATAGAACAAGATAATTAAAAAGCAAAATATGCTGGACAACGTAGATAAACAAATCTTAGGCCTTTTGCAGCAAAATGCAAAATTGACTATAAAAGAACTTGCTGAAGAGCTCAACCTTACAACTTCACCGATTTTTGAGCGTATCAAACGTTTGGAAAAAGAAGGCGTAATTGAGGGCTATGTGGCTTTATTGAACCCCGAAAGAGTAGGGAAGGGGCAAGTAGTTTTTTGTAACGTTTCAATGCCGATTTACACCAAAGAAAACATCGAAAACTTCGAAAATATAGTGCGTTCGATGCCACAAGTTTTGGAATGTTATCACTTAGCAGGGTTGGTTGACTATCAGTTAAAAGTTTTTGTAAAGGACATCAAAGAATATGATAGTTTCTTGAAGCAACTGGCTGAAATACAGATAGTTAAAGTGCATAGCAGTGCTGTTGTATTGCACGATGTAAAGTATTCAACCGTTATACAGATTGATTGATTTGTGGAGCGAACATTCTGTTTGCCCCACATTATAATTTCCTACGAATCACATCAATTACTGCCGCTATAAACTTTAGTTTTTTAGTCGAGTTCATGATTTTTATTTCTTCCCAAAGATTGGTTTCTCCATCTAAAAACTTAAAGATTTGTGCAGGTGAGTTACGTTCGTATAAACGGGCAAAAACTTCGGCAGCAGGAAGACGTTTTTGTTCGAGAACATTGAGCAAAACACTGGCGTAAAAGAAAAAACGTTTCTGAAACCATGAAGTTTTTATTACAGGAGAACCTGTTTTTTCCAGTTGCTCAACAAGTGCTTTAAGCCGTTTTTGGGTATTCTGGAAAGTATATCCCGTAGCAGGATTTGTATAACCACCTGCCGTACCAATTCTAACAACATGCTTACTCGGAAACTCATTCGTCGCTTCATCAGACATCGGAATTATTCCAAATTCTTCTTCAATTACTTGGTAGTCAGTGATTTGTAGTTTTTCTGAAATGTATTTTTCAAGTTCAATATCGTATTCTTTTTCTTCCAGTAACTTTTCGGTAAAAAGTGTATATTCAACAATGGCGGTATATTCATCAAAAGGCAAAACATACATGAATCGGCATTCATTGTACTGTTCTACACCAAAATCCATCATTTCGGGTAGGGTAGGGTCGAAAACGGGCTGTTCTGACCTAATAATCAAACCCTTAAAATGTTGTAGTAAATTATGGTTTTTCGGAATATTGAGCTTCAGCTTGTGAGTGCTATCAAATACAAAATTTGCTTTGTAGATTTCTCCAGTTGTTGTTTTTACCGTTGCATATTCATTATTATCTTCAATGCTTATTACCGAATCTTTGATAAATTGAATATTTGAAGATTTACTAAGTTCTGTTCTGGTAAAATTATAAAAATCTATACCTCGAAGGAGTTTATATTGATAATTACCAATATCGAGTTTTTGAATCTTATTGGACGCATCTCTGAAATTAACGGCATCCCATTTTCGATATAAAATATCTTCAAAAGTGCCTTTTTTTGCTTCCCAAAAAGCCCAAGTACGGTCATTTTTGTTTTTTTCTTGGGGTTCGATTATTAGAATGGAAGCATGATTGAACTGGCTATTTTGTAAGTAATAAGCCAACGAAAGGCCAGCCATTCCGCCCCCACAGATAATAAAATCCCAATTTTTGTCTTTCACTGTACGTAGGTTTTACTAAAAATAAAAAGTCCATAAGATAAGTACAGCATAGATACTTATCTTATGGAAGAACAAATATATGGGTAATATGTTTGTTAAATATCAATTTTATACGTGAACATGTCTTTCGGCATGGTAGCTTGAGCGAACAAGCGGCCCTGACTCTACATATTTTAGTCCTCTACGAAGCCCTTCTTCACGATACATCGCAAACATATCAGGATGAATAAACTCAATTACTTCGTGGTGCATTTTTGTTGGTTGGAGGTATTGCCCAAGGGTAAGAATATCTAAACCATTTTCGGCTAAATCGTCCATGGCTTTGAAAACTTCGTCTTGTGTTTCGCCCAAACCAAGCATAATTCCTGATTTTGTGCGTTGCCCGTATTCTTTTGTTCTACGAATTTGCTCCAAACTACGAGCATATTTGGCTTGTGGTCTAACATTTCTATACAAACGCTCAACGGTTTCCATATTATGTGAAACTACTTCTTGTCCTGCCGAAATCATTCGATAGAGAGCTTCCCAATTACTTTTTGTATCTGGAATAAGTGTTTCGATAGTAGTTTTTGGAGAAACTTCCTTTACTGCTCTAACGGTCTGATACCAAATTTCAGCACCTTTATCTTTCAATTCATCACGGTTTACCGAAGTAATTACAGCATGTTTCACTTGCATTAGCTGAATGGCTTCGGCTACACGACGTGGTTCATCGGTATCATATTCGTTTGGGCGACCAGTTGCCACAGCACAGAATGTACAACTACGTGTACAAACATTGCCTAAAATCATGAATGTTGCTGTGCCTTCTCCCCAACATTCACCCATATTCGGGCAATTTCCCGACTGGCAAATCGTATGTAATTTATATTCGTCAACTAAGCCACGTACTTTTTTGAAATTTTCGCCTATAGGAAGCTTTACTCTCAACCAATCTGGGCGACGAGTACGTTGTTCGGTACTTACAACGGGTAATTCTATCATTATTTTACGGAAGTTTTTCTGAGCTTGTTTTACCAAATTTACTTTTCAGCAAAACAAGAATAATTTGTTGATGCAAAGGTAAGGCATTATGCCTTTCGAGAAGCTATTTTTTTTGTTTTCTATTTCCAAAATATACTGTCAGAAAGCCTGACGTGTAAAATTGTGAATTTTGAGTTAACTGACTCGACATGATTTCAGGCTTTTTGCTGAAAGCTTCGGCTGTTAGTCCGATTTCAAAACCTGTTAGGCTATTACCGAAAGTATTCATGTCAATATTAGCGGCAACTTTAAAATGCACACCTGGATTCAACTGCATATTTTTGAAGAAATCTTGCCAAATACCCGCCGAACCTTGAATTCTATTTAATTCCTTGTGAATATTTGGGTCGTACTGAACAATTTCAATCTGACCACGACCCGTTCGGTCATATTTAATATAGTAGGGTTTTTGAATACCAATTGAAGGCCCACCAGCAACAATTAGGCTGATACCGATTCCATCTTCGCCATTTTTCTTGAAATAGACAATTTCTCTACCGTATTGTGGCCGAACTGAAAATAGGTAATTGGTTTTGCCATAGATAAATCTATTAGCAATACTCGTAGGTTCTGATTTTTCTTTAGGATGTTTAATATTGATGGCTTCTACTGCAATATAGCGGTGAAGTGGGTGGCCTTTCATACTACCAACAGCACTTGAATGGCGAACAACGACTCCTCCCAACAACCCCGAATTGGTGTTGGTTGTAGCACCATAAGCCAGCATTTTATAATCTTCACTTGTTTTCTTAGGAGCAGGTGTAGTTGCTTTACGTTGGGCAAAGGTACTAATCGAAAAAAGTACAAAAAATATGCTTAGAAATCTGACAATCACGGAAGCCATTGTTTTATTCGGGATTAACAATATAAATATAAACGTATTTTTTTTAAAAATCATCTCTCATCTAACTAAATAAATTAAATGAATGTTCTTTGCTTTTGAAAAATACTTGTTTTTACCTTATTTTGAAGTGCTTATTAATGAAATTAAAATTATTTAATCAAAGAAAATGCCTACTTCAAAAATAGTTTATCTTGGCGATTTGCGTACGCAAGCCACTCATTTGCAATCAAACGAAGCAATTATTACAGATGCACCTGTTGATAACAACGGTAAAGGTGAAGCCTTTTCTCCGACTGATTTAGCCGCAACTTCACTCGGAAGCTGTGCCATGACAATTATGGGAATTATGGCAAAGCGTGAAGGGGTTGATTTTAGTGGCTCAGAAATAGAAGTTACAAAGATAATGTCAGCCGAAGCTCCACGCCGAATTGCTAAAGTTATTGTTGATTTTACGATGAAAACCCCAGAAGCTCTTTCGGAAGAAGTTCAAGCAAAATACGTGAGAGCTGCTCATACTTGCCCAGTTTCACTAAGTTTACACCCAGATATCGAACAGGTTTTTAATTTTAGCTGGACTATCGCTTAATAATACTTTGGTAAATGATGAATGCTTCTCATTCACCATTTACCAATTACAAATTATAATTGATTGACAATTTCATCAAAACGAATATCGAAATGAGAAGCATCGTAAACAGACTTTCCATTTTTGATAATTAGTATTTGGGGAGATTCGTGTTCAACATCAAATTCTTGAGCAATTTTATTTGAAATCGGTCGGAGTTTCAATAAATCAAGGTAGTAAGGCTTCAAATCTTTAGCTTCTTCATCTTTCCAAGCTCTTTCTAATCTTGATAGGGCAGTTGCACTAATTGAACAAGTTGTGCTGTGTTTCAGAATCATAACTGGCTGATTATATGATTCTTGCTTGATTTCTTCTAATTGATTCTCTTCTGTTAGTTTATTCCAATTCATTTCATGAACATTATATGGTTTGAAATAAAAACATACAAGGTTAATGAAAAGTTTCTGCTAATTTTCTTGAGCTTTTACAGATAAAGTTTGTGAAATGAAGATTTAGGCTTTGGAGAAAAGTGTTTTACTAAATTGTGTAAGTTTATCAAAGGAAAATATTAGTTTAACCTGATTTTTTACGGCATTCCAGAATGAAATGTCTTCTATTTTATTTTCATCTGGTTGATTGAATGCAATGCCTATTGCCAAAATAAAATATACAGTACTACTAAGTGTATATTGAATGATGTATAGCGGTAGGATACTATTTTGAAAGACAAAAAAGTTGTAAGAATAAAGAATGTCCTTAACAATCATCAATAAAACGCCAGTAGCTACCCAATAATAACTTTTACCCTTCACCCGACGAAACAGGCCATGAGAAATCAAAATCATTAATTGAATACTGTAAAATATTGTAAGAAAATACACAACCTCTGGTAGGATGGGTATCAAAACAACTCCAAAAAAGACAAAGATGATAGTAATCGGTATTACTAATTTAGGCAGGTCTTTTTGGCTGCCAGAATAGATTCGAGTCCCTTCACGGCGGAATATGAATATAAAAAGTGCGTGCATGGCGATGGTCATCACAATTTGCAAGGCTTCACCAATTTGCCCACCAATCAATACAAAAGAGTCTGAAAAAGAGCCGATAAAATAGGCGGCATACATGGCAATGTCAATCGGATTAGCTTGCCAACGACGTTTAAATCCATACCATATGCCTACCATCGGTAGGATAAATATATGTCCTAAAGAAATAAGTAAAGTATTATCAGTGGAAAGACCAAAAGCAGTCAACCCAATAAACAAGACTATTAGAATGGCTATTAGTCTATTCAAATTCATTTAGGAAAATCTATCAAAATAAGAGAAAAGCTTTTGAAATGATGGAAATTATAGCTGTACATATGTTACATGTATAATTAACCGTTATTTGCTACTTACAAATATTATTTATTTTAAAATAAAAATCAACGTTTTTTTATTTTTATTAATAACAAAAGCCACTGTGGCATTGTTTTTGAGAATGCTTGAAATAAACTATCCCCTAAACTTCAAGATTTACACCTTATTACAAGTCATGGAACATTTATCAAAAGAATTAGAGTTTTTGAATGAGTTATTTAGCCATGTGCAAAGCAGAGGCTTGATGTTGTTAGAAGCTAACAAGGATGAATCAAATCGAATTATCAATTATAACGGCAAGCCATTAATAAATTTTCTGACTAATAGCTACCTTGCCTTGGAAAATGACCCAAGGGTAAAAAAAGCAGCCATTGAAGGAATTGATAAGTATGGACTTTTTTCATCGGTTTCACGTACCTATCTTTCGTTTGACCATTATCTTGAATTTGAAGATAAACTTGAAAAAATATTTGGTTTACCTACGCTAATTATCAATAATGTATCGATAGGCCATTTTGCGTATTTACCATTAATTGTAGGGCAGAACGACGCAATAATTACTGACCAGTTTGTTCATAGAAGTGTGAAGATGGCAGTCCAGTACTTAAAAGGCGGAGGGATATACTCAGAGGTAGTTAGACATAATCAGATGAACGACCTTGAAAAGAGAATCAAAGTATTGAGCGAAACCTATGACAAAGTTTGGTATTTTACTGATAGTGTTTTTTCGATGCAAGGAGGGGTTGCTCCTTTTGAAGACCTTGAAGTGTTATTGAATAAGTACGATAAATTTAATTTATATGTAGATGATGCTCATGGTATGAGTTGGATTGGCGAAAATGGAAAAGGCTATTGTTTCCATAAAATTGCTCATCACGATAAAATGTATGTTATAAGCTCTTTGAATAAGGGTTTTGGTGCTACAAACGCAGTGATGGTTTGTCCCAATCAAAAAACAAAGGATTTGATTCATAAGTTGGGTTTACCAATCATATTTTCTTCGCCAACGATGCATGCAGGCATTACGGCTGGGTCGGCCTTAGCTGATATTCATCTATCACAAGAAATCTACGAACGTCAGGCAATGTTGAATGAAAGGATAAAATTCTTTAAGCAAAAAATTAGAGATTTTGATATTCCAATGCTTAGCCCGAATTCGCATACACCGATTGGATATATTGTGCTTGGAAGCATAGAAGGTACCTTACAATTTGGTGAGATAATGCAAGATAAAGGATTTATAATGAGTGTTTCATCGCTTCCAAGCGTTCCTATCAAACATTCTGGATACAGAGTATCAATTTCACTGCATCAGTCGATGAAAGATATTGAAAATTTATGCGATAATATCGCTGAAACAATGTTGGGATTAGAGAAAAAAAGAGTGTTTAATCGAGAAATCGCCTTTAGAAACATCAGACAATCTGAGCGTAAAAGTGAACTTGCTTGATGCAGAAACGTAAAATATTACAAGCGTTTGTTGAAAAACAAACGCTTTTTTTGTGTTTTTTTAAGAAATCTTCTTATAATTTGTACATTTTTGTTACCTTTATTGTTGAAAATATAACCCAAGATTTTTGCTCTACCAACAACCCTAAAATAAACCAAAGAAACTCCAAATTAATTGATGAGCCTTAATACTGATAACATCCGTCTTGTATTTGGACTAAAACTTAAACAATTGCGACTCGACAAGGGAATGTCTCTTACTGAACTGGCTCAAAAGTCAGGTCTCTCGATGTCGTATATAAATGAGATTGAAAAAGGAAAAAAGTATCCAAAATCTGATAAAATTGTGGCTTTGGCCGAGGCAATGGGGGTCGATTATGATACACTTGTTTCACTCAAGCTTAATAAAAAGTTAGAACCAATCTCAGAATTACTGCGGTCAAACTTTCTGACCGAACTACCCTTTGAGATTTTCGGAATTTCGCCCGCCGATTTACTTGAATTACTATCAGATGCTCCTACCAAATTGAGTGCTTTTATTAGTACAATCATCGAAATTGGTAGAAGCTATAATATGTCTGTTGAGCAGTTTTATTTTGCAGTTTTACGGTCGTACCAAGAAATGCACGATAATTACTTCCCTGAAATAGAAGAAGAAGTTGATAAGTTTTTAGCCGAACATAAAATTTCGCCCGAACAGCAAGTGGATGAGTATTTTTTATCAAATCTATTGACTGATAAATACGGCTTCACGATTAAGTATTTCGACGAAGAAGATTACCCCGATATTGTTAATATTCGCTCGGTATTTTTGCCAAAAACTAATACATTGCTCATTAATAAGCGTATTACTTCTGACCAGCGAGCATTTACCTTGGGGCGTGAATTGGGCTTTTTGTACATGAAAATAAAAGAACGGCCTTATACATCTTCATGGGTTGAGGTCAAATCTTTTGATTCAGTACTGAATAATTTCAACGCTTCTTATTTTGCAGGTGCAATTCTGATTCGTAAAGAAAAGCTCATCGAAAAGCTTGAAAAGCTCTTTAATCAGGATACGTGGAATAATAAAACTTTAATAGAATTAGCTGATTATTTTCAAGCCACACCCGAAACACTTTATCACCGAATCAGCAATGTATTGCCTAAATATTTCGGAATAGACGGCATTTTCTTCCTACGTTTTGAGTCTCCATCGGGTCAGAAAGATTATCATTTGACCAAGGAAATGCACTTAGCGAAACGTCATAATCCGCACGAAACACAAAAGGAACATTATTGCCGACGTTGGATTTCGCTTAATATTTTAGATGAAATTTCGATTTTACAACAAAACAATAAGTACAAAGAGCCTTTAGTTGGGGTTCAGATTTCAAATTATGTGGATTCTGACAACCAGTATTTTGTGATGTCGATGGCTCGCCCGTTGAATATCATTTCACATCTAAATATTAGTGTGACAATGGGCTTTGAACTTAATGATAACCTCAGAAGCAAATTTAAGTTTTTATCCGACCCAAATATCGCCGTTAGAGAGGTAAATCAGACCTGCGAGCGTTGTAGTTTGTTTGATTGCAAAGAAAGAGTGGCTGCACCTGTAATTTTGCAGAAAAAGCGTCAGCTCGAAAATATGAAAGCTGCTCTTAAATCGATGGGTGCGTAATTGTTGATATTTTTTAGAAAAAAAAGCCTAATTATATACTAAATTTTGCTATTTTAAAGTTAAATAACCGAACCATACATTTCTCGACCTTATATGTTACAAACTGTTTTGCTTCAAGTTGACTCAACTGCTACCGCAGCCAATGCTCAATCAATTAATTATTTGAGCCTCTTACTCAAAGGAGGTATTGTAGTTTATCCAATCTTATTATTATTATTTGTAACCATATTTTTTATGATTGAACGCTATCTTTTTATAAGAAATGCGTCGAATATGGACTTTGGTTTTTTAAGGTCTCTTAAAGATAATATATTGAGAGGTGATTTACGTACCGCAACAACTTTATGCAAAAGCACGAATCTACCTATTGCAAGAATCTTAGAAAAAGGGATTACTCGTATTGGTCGCCCCGTGAAAGATATTGAAAGTGCGATGGAAATTCAAGCCAATTTGGAGGTATCAAAAATGGAAAAAAACATGGGTTATCTTGGCTTGATTGCTGGGGTTGCTCCAATCTTGGGTTTTGTGGGTACCATCTTGGGTATTATTCGTATTTTTTATGATATTGGTACAACTGGTAATTTTACCATCGAAATCATTGCTAATGGTTTATACGAAAAAATGATTTCTTCGTGTTCGGGTTTGGTTGTGGGTTTGATTGCCTATATTGGTTATCATGGTATCAATATGATGATTGATAAATTTGGTATCCAATTACAAGCAACCGTAATGGATTTTCTTGATACTTTGAATGAGCCAGTAAGATAATTTGGCCCGAATACACTAACAACTTATTGATGGTATAAAGCCAAAAAGACTTTTTACAATGAAATTAAAAAGACAAAGAAGATTCGTAGCTGAGGTATCAACATCATCCTTGAACGACATCATGTTTTTCTTGTTGTTGTTCTTCTTGATTATCTCTACACTCGGAAACCCGAATGTGATAAAGTTATTGTTACCTAAATCATCAAAATCTACTCACGATGTAAGCAAGCAACCTGTTTCGCTTACAATCACAAAGGACAAGGTATATTATATCAATTCGACACCAATACCGTTTCCACAGTTAGAAGAAAAACTTTTGGGAGCCGTCCAGGGTATGGAAGAACCAACGGTTGTATTACGTGCGGAGAGTTCGCTAACAGTACAAGACTTAGTAGATGCGATGTCGCTTGGTGCAAAACTAAAAATCAGAATGGTACTTGCCACTGAATTAAATAATAAGTAGATATAGCAAAAAAGTAGCATAAAAAACGCTCAAATTGTTAGACAGTTTGAGCGTTTTTCGTTTATCGACAAGAAATTAGATTAAACCAAATAAATTCCATCATCTTCGATTCTGATAATACGTTGGCGATATAATGCTCCAACAGCTTTCTTGAACGTTTTTTTGCTCATTTCAAGTTGGTACATCACATAATTGGCGTCGCTCTTATCGGTCACGTCTAAGAAACCGTTATTGGCTTTAAGTTTTTCTAAAATCCGTTCAGCATTTGGTTCAACATTCGCATAGCCTTGTTTTTGGAGGCTCAAATCGATACGTTTGTCATCTCTGATATTTTTTACGTAGGCTTTTGTGCGGGTACCGATTTTGATTCTCTGAAAGATTTCATTTTCGTAAATCAAACCTTTATATTTATTATTAATGACGGCATTCATGCCTAAATCGGTTTCCTCAAACACTAAAATATCTACTTCTTGGCCGATTGCTAAATCAATATTTTCTTTTTCAAAAAAACGATTCACTTTACAAGAAGCAACTAAACGGTCGGTGTCTTCATCTAAATATAAATAAACAGCGTACCATTTATCAACCTCCATTTTTTTGTTTTGCTCTCTAAAAGGCACAAATAAGTCTTTTTCAAGGCCCCAATCCAAAAAAGCACCTACTTGTGTAACCGCTTTTACTTGTAAATAGGCAAACTCATTGAGCTGAATTTTCGGTTCGAGCGTGGTGGCAATGATTCTATCTTCCGAATCTCGGTAAATAAATACTTCAATATCATCGCCCACAATTACATCATCTGGAATATATTTTTTTGGTAGCAGCACGTCATTTCCTTCGTCATCACCCAAAAACATTCCAACTCCTGTACCTCGTAGGATTCTTAAAGTATTTTTTACACCTAAATCAAGCATTTTTTAAATTGATAATGAGTGATTGAGTATCTTTAAATTATGATTCTCAATTTTTAATTTTAAATTTCTAATTAGTTTTACGCTAATTCTAATTCGTCCACTCGTGTGCGTGTATGGTCTAAAAAGTTTCGGATTCGGCCTGTGGCAGTTTCTAACTCTTCAGAAGATGCCAAAAACACGATTCTGAAATGGTCAGGTTTTATATAGTTAAAGCCTGTTCCTGATACGACCAAAACTTTTTGTTCGCACAATAAATCGTAGGTAAATTGCTCATCATCTTTAAATGAGAATTTTCTTAAATCTATTTTCGGAAAAAGATATAAAGCTCCCTTAGGCTTGACACAAGTGACACCAGGGATGTCAGTAATTTTATAATGAACCAAATCTCGTTGTTTGCACAAACGCCCATTTGGAGCAACCAAATCATTGATGCTTTGATATCCACCAAGAGCTGTTTGGATGGCATATTGGGCTGGTACATTTGCACATAAGCGTAAACTTGCTAAGAGCGTAAAGCCTTCAACAAATGATTTTGCACGGTGAGTTGCACCGCTTAAAATTACCCAACCACCACGGAAGCCAGTTGCACGGTAGTTTTTTGATAGTCCACCATAAGTCATCACGAAAACATCATCGCTCAGTGAACCCATTGGAATGTGTTTGGCTCCGTCAAAAAGGATTTTATCATAAATTTCATCGGCAAATACAATTAAATTATATTCGGCTGCTATTTTTATGATTCCTTCTAAAATATCTTTATCGTAAACGGCTCCTGTTGGGTTATTTGGGTTGATAACTACAATTCCCTTAGTTTTTCGAGTAATTTTTCGGCGAATATCATCTAAATCAGGGTTCCAGTCAGATTCTTCATCACAGATATAATGCACGGGTTTTCCGCCAGAAAGTGCCACTGAGGTTGTCCAGAGTGGGTAGTCTGGTGAAGGAATCAGGATTTCATCACCATCATTTAATAGAGCCTGCATCGTCATCACGATTAGCTCACTCACACCATTACCAATAAAAATATCATCAATCGTAACTCCCTGAATACCAATTTGTTGCGTATAGTGCATGATGGCTTTACGGGCGGAAAAAATTCCTAAGTGATGCACGTATCCTTGTGCATTTCGGATGTTCATAATCATATCATGAACAATCTCATCGGGAACATCAAATCCGAATGGGGCGGGATTGCCAATATTCAGATTAATGATTTTTTGCCCCATTGCTTCCAGTTGTTGAGCTTTCTCGAAAACTGGCCCACGAATGGCATAACTCAAATTATTGAGACGATTACTTTTATTGATATTGTTTTGCATCTTCAAAAGAAATAATTTCTATGCAAAATTAGTCAAAAATCATGCGTTATTTTTCTTTTACGAAATAAAAAAGGTCAAATTCCTGAGAAATTGACCTTTAAGCATTTTCAAGGAACACTTCGCTTCAAGTGAAATCTTCCTTTTAATTAATTATCTGCTTTTTCGTTGAGTTTTTCGAGAAGCATTTTATTGAAATTCGCTTCAGTGCGTTTAAGTTCAGAAAACTGTCGAGGCGTAATTGTTCGGAGGATTTTATTCATGTATTCTTCTTCCAAATCAATCTCTTTTCTTCGTAATGTAATCACCTGTTTTTGTGCTGCAATGATTTTATCATCGGTGGCAGCCAGCGAAACGGCATCTTCCATTGTGCGGCGGATGCTCTTTTTTAGTTCAATTTTTTTATTTTCGTATTCATTATAAACCGCCCAAAATTGAGGTGCTTGCTCGGGCGTAAGATTAAGCCGCTCAGTAATCATTCCGATTTTTGCCGAATGTATTTTTTGTAATCGGGAACCTCCGCCGCCCTGTCGATTTTGAGCAATTGAAAGTATCGGAAGCAATAATAATATAAAAACTATTTTTCTCATCGTATTTGAGGTCAAACTCAGTATCTGACCAGTTTATGGTAATAAAACTCTTTTTGTAGCCTATCAATAAATTAAATATCTTCTTCTAAATCTTGATTTTCGAGATGCTCCAGAATATCTTTTTTATCTAAATTTAAGCCATCTAATACCTTACTTTCGCTTGCCTTAACCGAATTTTGGGCTGTTTCGGAAGCGGAAGCGGTTTCGTATTCGAGGTATCCCAAATCTTGGGTTTCTAAATAGGTTTTTATCTCTTCATTGCTTACTTTCTCTAAAGCAAGCTCGGTTTTATCTTTCGTGAGTTGCTGTATTCCAAACCATAAACCAACCATCACAATTACACTTGCAGCAGCTGACCAACGAATCTTTGATGATTCCCACCAGTTTACCTTGATGATTTTAGGCTGCTTTGGAGTTGTTTTGGTTAAAATTTCATTAGTTAGGTTATCAAAATAACCCACTGGAACTTTAAAAATATTTTCTTTGCCGAATCTTTCAATGCTTGTGTTGAGTTCGAGCTCTTGAAAATAATTTTCGGGAACTCCGAATACATTTACTCGTTCTAAGGTTTCTAAATCAATGTTTTTCTTTTCGATTTGCTCGATTCTACCCATAATTTTGGTCGAAAGCCCTTCAAAATAACCATCGGGCATTGCAAAAGGTACTTTGGGTGGTTGTTGAGTATTGTTGTTTTTGTTTTGAGTCTTTATTAAAATAGATGCAGTAAGATTTTCAAAGTAATTTTTAGGTACCTTAAAGACATTTACTTTGGCTATTTTATCGAGTGAAATCATTGTTTTTGTACTTAAAGAATTTGTCAGAACGATATTTTGACAAATATATTTTAAAAAGGTTTAATTTTTTTCTCAAAAACTTGCTTCTTGACTATTGAGTGTTTCTTCGATTTTCTTGACTGCTAAATGATACGATGCCTTCAAGGCTCCAACCGAAGTACCTGTTATTTCGGCAATTTCTTCGTATTTCATATCATCGTAGTATTTCATATTGAAGACAAGTCGTTGTTTATCAGGTAGTTGCAAAAGTGCTTTTTGCAGTTTTATTTGTATTTCATCGCCCGAAATATAATCTTGACTAATCGAAATTTCGAGGGTATTGAGCAAGTCAAGACTGTCGTCATTTTCGAGTGGAACTTGATTTTGACGACGTTTTTTTTGTAAAAAATTTAAACTTTCATTGGTAGCGATTCGGTAAATCCAGGTATAAAGCTGAGAATCAGACCTAAAATTTTGTAAGCCCTGCCATACTTTTATAAATGTTTCTTGCACGACATCATCGGCATCGTCGTGGTCAATTACCATCTTACGAATGTGCCAATAGATTTTCTGCTGATATTTTTTTATCAGTTTACTAAAAGCCTCGTGCCGTTTTAATTCGTCTTGAAATTGTAGTAGCAGTTCCGAATCGGATATCATACAAAAATATTTTCTATGTTATTTATT
>JALQYE010000056.1 GCA_023254245.1 Emticicia sp. | reverse complement strand
ATTTTCCAGTTTCAATGGTAATCACTTTGCCATCGGGCATTTCGATGGTCTTAGTGTGAATGTTAAACATTTCTTAGTTTAAGATTAAAGCCACGTATCCGCTTTCGACGTGGTAGTTTGTTATCCGAATTCCGCGGGGATAAAATTGATATAAAACGATGTAGTATCTTCAAAAACAAAAAATCAGGGAATGCTCAAATGAGAATTCCCTGATATGTATTATTACTTACGAATTCCTAATTCGGCAATGATTGCTCTGTAACGAGTAATATCTGTTTTGTACAAATAATCGAGCAATCTACGACGCTTACCTACCAATTTCAACAAACCAGCTCTTGTCGAGTAATCATGTTTGTGAGATTTCAAGTGTTCTGTAAGGTGAGCAATACGAAAAGTAAATAATGCAATTTGCGACTCAGCTGAACCTGTATCAGTCGCTTTTTTTTGGAAGCCTTTTGCAGCAAAGATTTCTTCCTTTTTTTCCGTAGTTAAATACATTTGATGTTAACTTAGATTAATAAATATGAAAAACAAACGCAAAGATAAGAATTTATTTTCAATAAAAAATGAAAACAACAATAAAAAGATTTGTCTAATAGTTATAAAATAGTATCTTTTATTACTATGAGAATACTCAAGATAGAAGTTTGGAAGTAAGTAAAGGGTGATTTACATTAAAAGTGAGACAACAAAAAAGCCTTTCTCAATCGGAAAGGCTTTTCAAATAACAAATGTTCAACTTAAACTTAAATTTTTTTCAAGTATGAACTTGATGTGACGAAGAAGAGATTCGAACTCTCACAGGCTTTCGCCCACTACCACCTCAAAGTAGCGTGTCTACCAGTTTCACCACCTCGCCATTAGTAGACCTTAATCTATTTCACAAAACTAAAAAAGGATAAAGATTTTTCCAAATTTTTGTCTTGCTTTGTACTTTAAAAATAAAAGCCTCTGTTGGAGGCTTTTGTGATCCCGCTGGGATTCGAACCCAGGACCCATACATTAAAAGTGTATTGCTCTACCAGCTGAGCTACGGAATCATTATTATTTTTGACTTAAAACTTTCGACTATTAATCAGATTTGAAAGTGAAATATTTTGTATTAACTTTGTCTTTCTGTGCCGTTGTTCTTAAATCGTGGTGCAAAATTAGTACTTTTAACAATACGATGCAAATATACTTTTTGAATTTTCTGAAAATATTTTTCACTTTTTTTTTACTTCTTATACAAGTCCCTGATAGTCAGGGACAAACAAGTCTAAATAAAAAAGCAGATTCTTTGTTTACTCAAAAAAAAATTGACGAAGCGAAGAGCATTTATGAGAAAATAATAGCGAACTCGCAAAATGTCAATCCAAAAATTTATTTAAAACTTGCAAATATTTCTGAAACAAAGGGCGAATTTGTAAAGGAGCTTTATTACCTAAACCTTTATTTTTTCAAACAACCCAACGAAAAAGTTTTTGAGAAAATGTATATCGTGGCCACAGAGAATGGATTTAGTGGTTACGAAAAAAATGATTTAAACTATTTTCTGTTTTATTACCGCCAGTATTCAAACTATGTGTGGGCGGGTTTTCTGCTTTTGGGTATTTATATCTATACGGTATTAGTACTAAAGAAGAAAAACAACCAGTTCTCTCCTATCAGACACAAAGTAATTTTTATAGTGTATCTGATTTTCTTAGCCAGTCTGATAAATCTGCCGAATAACTATAAATCAGTAATTATAAAAAATGAAAAAGTGTATTTACGAGATTACCCATCGGCGGCGTCTCAGATTATTGGTAGTATAAGCGAAGGAAACAGACTAAATGTTATAAAAACCGATGATATTTGGTATCAGGTTTTATGGGAAGGTAAATTTTGCTATTTAAAGGAAAGTGATATTTGGGTAGTAAAATAGCCCACCGAGTTTATCAATGGGCTATCGCTTTTAATCAATGAATTTCGCTGATTTGTTTCAATGGGGAGTTTTTCTCTTTGGATAAGGTCGTATAAACTAATTTATCAACCAACCCTGGAAATAACTTATTCAACCAAACCGTTAATTTCCCTTCGTTCGTTAGTACTATCGAACGCTTACGTTTTTTGATAGCTTTCACAATATGCATGGCACATTCTTCGGCCGACATCATCTTTTCTTCATCTCTCACAGTTTCTTGACTAACTTGTCCGTGAGCATCAATTGCAGCAAAGCGGATATTTGATGAAGTAAAGCCAGGGCACGCAGTAAGCACATTTACACCAGTGTGGAGCAGTTCGGTACGCAACGCTTCAAGAAAACCGTTAACCGCAAATTTAGAAGCTGAATAGCCACTTCGTACAGGTAGACCCCTAAAACCTGCAATTGACGAAATCCCAACAATAGTACCTTTGGCTTTTTTGATATACGGAAGTGCTGCTTGTGTGAGATAAACGGTACCAAAGAAATTGGTATCCATAACCTTACGAATAGTAGCATCAATATCGGCATCTTCAAACATCGAACGCATCGTTATTCCTGCGTTGTTGATTAAGATGTCAATTTTACCATAATGGTAAATAGCTTCAGCTACAATTCTTTTATTATCGTACTCTAAACTGGAATCGGCCACTAAGTAATGGTTTTCGATTCCTTGCATTGAAAGTTCGTGGCTGGTTTGTTCTAATTTGTCGATATTTCGACCAGTAATAATCAATCTACAACGCTCTTTACCAAGTTCAAAAGCAAGAGCTTTACCAATACCTGACGAACCACCTGTAATGATTACAACTTTATCTTTTAGCATGGAAGAATTATTTTAAAAAATAAATTATCACCAATGATTGGCACAACTATATTTCTATAAAAATGCTTTTTTACTGGAAATCGTTCCCGCTTAAGATTAAAAACAATCGGCTTCAGATTAAAATTAACGAACCAGGTGTATAACCCCTTTGTAAACGTTATCAGAAAAAGTCAAGGCATAAAAATAATCGCCTGATGATTCGTTTTCCCCAGTCCAAATAAAATTTCGCTCATAGGACAGAAAAACTGACTTCCCCCACCTATTCACAATCTCAAATTTCTTGAATTGTCGCTTACAATTATCTTCTGGTATTATTCCTAAACTAAAATAATCATTTTTACCATCGCCATTGGGAGTGAACGTATTGAATGGTTGAATCGGATTGTCAATGACCACATTATCTTTTAAAATCAGCTTTACACTTACCGAATCTTGTAATTGTAAGCAATTATTATCTTTCGTTGAAAAATTGACAATAAATTCTCTCGAATCTTTTCCTCCCAACGTAAAGCAGGTTGGTTTCCAAGTAAATAAACTACTAACCTTGCCCTTGCCTTCTTTGTTTTCAAATGACATCAAAACATTTTTAAACTCAAATCCTTTGGGTGTGCCTGTTAGTGTTAGTTGCTCATTATCAACATCTTGTGAATTAACGTTAAAGGTAAATTCATTATTGATTGTTGGATTTAAAATATATTCGGCGGTGTTGTTTACAAGACTTGTTAGCACCGTTGGTGAGTTATTTTGTTTGCCTTTTACCTCGACAGGAACTGAATAAAGAGTTTGAGTACTAACGCCACAACGTTGGTCTTTCACGATAAAATCTAAGAGAAGTTGTTTTTGTTTGAGTGCTTCACAATTCGGAATAAATTGCAAAATCGAATTGACATTGCCCAAACCTTGTTTAGTTGGAAAACTAAATCCATAATTACCCAGACTAAAATTTCGCCCACTGCCACTGAGCTGGAGCGTATCGTTATCAATATCATTACCGAATACGGTAAATTTTAGTGTATCGCCATAAGTGACAATCGGATTAGCTAAAAGCGAAGTTGTTATATTTGGTTTGGTGTTTTGGTTTTCTTCAAATTGAACTCGCATTCTGAATCCACGATTCTGTGGAACTGGGCAACCATTATCACTAATATTTATGAAAAACTCGGCAGGAACATTATTTTTTGTGATGATACACTCATCTAAACAGAAGGAAGTTTTTAAAGTGTCTTTTGAGGTGATTTCAACATTAACAACTGATGGTAAAAGTATTTTCTTGGTATCGATATTTACTCCTCTTGCCGATAAAGTAACTTTTTGCTTGAGGTCAGGGTCAGTGTAAAGAATATCGAAACAGCGTTTTTCACCTTTTTTGAGTGTTATTACATCGGTATCTTTAAAAAACTTCTTAGAATTTTGATTTGCAACCAAAACAACGGGTGGGGTATTGAAAATACAATCAATCACTTTCAGTTGAAAATCACGTTTCATTCTACCTATTCTTTTTCCTTTACGAAACTCTTCAACCATTACCGAAAAAACATAAAGACCCAATTTATTGGGTTTCACATTTAACACACCTGTTTGGGCATCAACTCGTAATGGAATCTCACCAGGAATTACATTATTAATGTTTATACCTGTCACCCAAGTAGCTTCTTTGTAATTATTGCTTGGCGAATTGGTAGGATTAGACACTTGTGGAGATGAATTACCAATCCAAGGTACAACTAATGTATAAACCAAACTATCGCCATCAGCATCAGTTGCACTAAAGTCCATTTCGAAATTCTGATTGATACAAACGTAGTCAGCAATAATATCTCTAAAATGCGGTGTTGTGTTTGGAATGGTAACGGGAGCAAACTCGGTGTAAAACACCATTCCAACGTTACTTGGGTTCTGAATATTAGTAATGATTGTATTTCTGCAACAGCGTTCCCAAACTATCATATAACCTTCGGGGTCAGAGAAATCGGCAGTAGCAAGATTTACAGCATTGCTGTACTTCATTAAGAGAGTTGCCAAATCACCTTTTTGGCAAGATGGGTCAACATATTTTATTGGCTGTCGATAGACTTGCGGGCAAGTCACTTCTCCCATCTTTGCCAAATCTCGCTTACGATAAATTTGAAGCGTAATTGACAAATCCTCGGCGGCGGTTCGACCATTAATAGCATCAAAATATAAACTTAAAGTGACTTGGTGCGTGCTATTTCCAGTAACAGGATTTTTGAGTGGTACAACTTCTATTTCCCCGCCTACGATGTGAGAAGCAAAGCAGAAGGCAACGATTAATTGAAAAAAAACAAAAAGGATAAGTTTTTTCATAGCAAACAGGTTTCATAGGGAATTTCATTTATATAGACGAAAATTGCGGGATAAAGGTTGGATTTTGAACTTCAAGCTAAGTTAAATACTTTTGTGAATTAAAACTAAAGAGAAAACGTAAAATATACGATTTCAAAAGAAAAACAGATAATGGGAAAAATTAAGACATTTGTAATTGATTCGATTGTAGTTGAGAGCTTTGCCGCCGAAGGTAAATGTATTGCAAAACACAATGGTCAGGTAATATTTATTGAGGGAAGCAATGTTCATCCAGGCGATAAAGTAAAACTTTTTGTAAACAACCGAAAGAAAAACTATGCCGAAGCAAATGTTCTTGAAATATTAGAATACTCTCCTGATAGAATTACTCCTTTTTGTTCTCATTTTGGCGTTTGTGGCGGATGTAAATGGCAACATGTACCTTATGAAAGGCAATTAGAACTAAAATTTACGCAGGTATGCGACCAACTAAAACGTATCGGGAAGCTCGAACTACCCGAAATAAAGCCAATTTTGGGTTCTGCAAAAACACAATTTTATAGAAATAAGTTGGAATATACGTTCTCAAATAGCAGGTGGTTTACACGAGATGAAATTAACACTGATGAAGCCATGAGCAAAAATGCATTGGGTTTTCACGTACCAAAACGTTTTGAGAAGGTTTTACCGATTGAAAAATGTTATCATCAAGCCGACCCATCAAATGCTATTAGGCTTACGCTGCGTGATTTTGCGAATACCAATAACTACACTTACTACGACCACATTGCCCACGAAGGTTTTTTGAGAAACATCATGATTCGGACCTCAACCACGGGAGATTTAATGGTAATGGTACAATTCGCTCAAGATAATAAAGAAGATATCAAAGCTACAATGGAGCATTTGCACATCAATTTTCCGCAAATAACTTCGTTGAATTATATTTTGAATCAAAAACGTAATGATACCTTCTTCGATTTGGAGGTTCATACTTACTATGGCAAACCGTACATTGAAGAGCGAATGGAAGACCTCACTTTCAGAATCGGAGTAAAATCGTTCTACCAAACAAATTCGGAGCAAGCCTACGAGTTATATAAAATTACGAGAGAATTGGCTGATTTAACTGGCAATGAATTAGTGTATGACCTTTATACAGGTACTGGTACGATTGCCAATTTTGTGGCCAAAAAGGCAAAAAAAGTAATCGGCATTGAATATGTGCCAGAAGCGATTGAAGATGCAAAAATTAACTCTGATGTCAACGAACTACACAATACAACCTTTTATGCGGGTGATATGCGTAAGTTTTTGACCAATGAGTTTATTGCTCAACACGGAAAGCCAGATGTGGTAATTACTGACCCTCCACGTGCTGGAATGGATGAAGCAGTTGTTAGAACTCTAATGGAAGCTGCTCCAAAACGAATTGTGTATGTTAGTTGTAATCCTGCAACACAAGCACGTGATTTAACAATATTGAGCGAAAAATATGTTATTTCGGTAGTTCAGCCCGTTGATATGTTCCCACATACACATCATGTAGAGAATGTGGTACGATTAGACTTAAAAGCTTAGAAATTACATACAAAAAAAGGATTCTGTGACAGAATCCTTTTTTTGTATACGCTTATTTTAATCCTAACTCCTCTACAATATGTAGTGTTTTTGTATTCTTTCTTGTTCTAAACGCTATTTCTGGTTTGTAGCCAACAGTGGTTTTAGCATAATAGCCTGTTCCATCGTACGGACGTTTACGTGGGTTCTCTTTACAAGCAACGGAGCAAGCTCCTTCCATTTCATGTCCACATTTTTCGCAAATTGGTAAATGTTCGTTACAATCTGGATTCGCACAATTAACCATGCGGTCAGAATCAGTTCCACAAATATGACACTTTGAAATAACTACAGGATTAATACTATTAACATCGGTAGTCAAACGATTATCAAAAACATAGCATTTTCCATCGAAATCTTCACCTCCTTCTTCTAAACCATATTTAATAATTCCGCCATGTAATTGGTACACATCCGTAAACCCTTGCGAAAGTAAATAAGCACTCGCTTTTTCGCACTTGATTCCCCCCGTACAATAGGTTACAATTTTTTTATCTTTCAAGTGGGCAATTTCATTTACGTGGTCAGGTAACTCTCGCAAATTTTCCATATCAAAGGTAACAGCACCTTTAAATTTCCCGACCGAATGCTCATAATTTGAACGCATATCAACCAAAACTACATTGGGGTCGTTTTTGATTAATTGTTTAAAATCGGCTGGTTCGAGGTGTTTACCTGTTTGCTCTAAAGGATTTACAGGAAGTTCTGAGTGAACAATCTCTTTTTTGATTCTGACATAAAGTTTAGTAAAAGCGTGTTTTTCAACTTTTTCCACTTTAAAATCAACTTTGGTAAATCTTGGGTCTGATTTTACCCAAGCCATGTATTTCTCAGTATCCTCAACCAAACCCGAAACCGTTCCATTTAGTCCTTCGGGAGCAACAATTATTCTACCCAAAAGATTATTTTCTAAACAAAATTGATGGTGAATGTCTCGATACTCCACTACATTTTCGATAGGTGAATAAATATAATAAAGTAGAACTTGATAATTAGTAGATGTGTTTACTGAGTTTTCAGTACTTGTATTTGTATGTTTTTCCATTGATTTTCAATCTTTCAAGGTGTAAACTTGATTTGAATTACTGCAAAATTACGAAACATATTTTTTTAATTCTATGATTTTTATCAGATAAAGCCTTAATTTGTAAATTAAATTAAAAGCTAACTCTCATAAAGTAACAATGCACATTGCGATTACGGGCAATATAGGTGCCGGCAAAACTACCTTAGCTACTAAACTGGCAAATCATTATGGTTGGGAAGTATTATACGAAGCAGTTGATGGAAATCCATACTTGCCTCCCTTCTACGAAGACATGGAAAAATGGGCATTTCACTTGCAAATTTTTTTTCTGAATAGTCGATTTGAACAAGTTTTGAAAATAAAAAAACTAACCGAAGAAAAAACAATTATTCAAGATAGGTCGATTTACGAAGATGCGTATATTTTTGCTCGCAACCTTTATGAGTCTGGAAAATTTAATGAAACCGACTATCAGACCTACAAAAGTATGTTTAATACCATCACACAGGCAATTACACACCCTGATTTGATGATATATTTGAGAGCTGATTTACCTAAACTACAGCGTCAGATTAGTAAACGTGGACGTGATTTTGAGAAAAATATCGACCCTGAGTATCTGATAAGTTTAAATAAATTATACGAAGACTTTGCCAACCTTTATACACATGGAAAACTTTTAGTAATAGATGTAAACGACCTTGACTATGCTGAAAGTAACGAAGATTTTGAACATATCATCGAAATCATTGACCGAAACATTAGTATGGGTACGCAACTCGAAATACAGCATATTTAAAACCAAACGAGCCATGAAATCAGAATTCATGGCTCGTTTTATTAAGAAGTAACTACATTTTTCGTCTTCAAGAATTTTCTGTTTTTCCAATTAGTTTTTAATCGGTCAAAATATACATCATAAATATCACTCTCAAACAAACGAGCATCATTGGTTGCTTTAGACAGAAAATAGACTCCAAAAAACAATAATACAGTATCTGGCATCCAAACCCCCAAAAGTACTGGCCAAATATCTTCTTTAGCATATTTATCACCAAGTTGCATCAAAACATACATTAAGATAAAAAATGTAATTGAAAGTAAAACGGGCATACCAAACCCACCTTTTTTTATAATTGAGCCAAGTGATGAACCTATCAAAAACATAACAAAGCAGGCAAAAGCCATAGTAAACTTATGCCATTTTTCAACTTGTGCTTTTATTCCATCTCTCTTCTTACTTTTCACAATATCAACCGTTGTTGTAAACTGGTCACGTAGGTTTTTGGCTTGAGAAATTGCGGTTTCAAACGTTTCGTCAAGCCGATACGAGTTATCTCCTACCTTTAATTTTTCATTGACCCATTTCCCACCGACAACTGGCTTTTTCTCACGTGCAAATTTTGAAGTATCAACTGGATATTTTTTAAACTGAAAATTGTAAAGTTGTGTCGCAGTTGTGATTTGCGATTTTAATGTTTTGTCAATATCCATCTTTACTGAATCAGCTTGATTATTAAGTTGAGTAATATTTTTCATATACTCATGGTATTTAAACTGAGATTCATCGGTACGACGCATTCCGAAAGACTCTAAAGAAAACACCATCTTATTTTGTTTGAAACTGTTTTTTACAAACTGAGTTTCATTGTAATTACCATCATTAGCTTTATAATCAACGTAATTGGTACCATTGTATAATTCGAAAACTAAATAAGTGTTATCATACATAGTGTACATACGACCAGAATCAGCTAACGTAACATTCACATTCCCATTATTGCTTGAATGGTTGTAAATTGTAACTCCTTTAAGCGTTTTTCCATCAGGAAACTTCTTTAGCACTTTTATACTATATCCAGGAATTTCCTTGTAAAAGATTCCCTCTTTTACATTCAAAGTTACTTTTGTAGTTTTTACATCATATAATAGACTATACCCCTTTAGGTTTGCCCAAGGATTTACAGTATTATTAAACCATAAAGAAAAAACACTCACACAAAACGCAAAAATCATGGCAGGAAAAAGTACCCGTGATATAGGAACACCAGCCGATTTAATGGCTGTAAGCTCACTATATTCACCCAAATTTCCGAAACACATTAACGAGGCCAACAAAACCGAAAGTGGTAGTGCAATTGGAACTGTTATGAGAGAGAAGTAAATAAAAAGTTTTCCGAACACATCATATCCTAAATCTTTACCAACAAAATCATTGAAGTAAAGCATTAGGAAACGCATCAAAAAAATAAAAACTACCACACAGGTAGTTAATATGAATGGCCCGATAAAAGACCTAATTACTAAAATATCAATTTTCTTCATTCAAAGGCACAATGATTCTGCGGCACAAAATTCCGACAGGAAATCCATTTTCACAAATCCATTAAGGTTATTTAACAAAAATAATACTCACCCGCCAACTATTTCCTTTAGTTTATAAATCATATCATCCCAGATGTCTTCTAATTCAGATTCATCGTTATTGTCTGAATTATCCGTAATTTTCAAGAAAGTTGCATTGGTTAATTCGCTTTGGTCTAATCTAAACTCAACAAAATTACCTCTTTGGTCATCTTTCAAAAAATCAAATTTAACGAGCTTATTTACTCTTTGCACTGACATACGAGCTGGATGACTTTCATTATCCCATACAAAATCAAAATTTGAATCGCTCGTATATTTCACTTTAGCAGCAAACCACTGCTGTAAACCAGCGGGTGTACTAAAGTAAGGATACAAAACTTTTGGTGATGCCTTAAATTCGTATTCTCGAGAAAATTTGAATTTGTCCATAATTCTTAAAAATTTAGAAAATATAACCTAAATCGAACTCGATTCAGCCTTATTAGATAACTATTCCAAGAATTTCTATAAATTTTCGTGAAATTTTGGATTACTTAAGTTACTTTTTTTGCAATGTAAGAAAACTTTGTGTAATTTTGCAACATATTCTTCGGGACAATAATAAAAGTCTCTAAAAATATAAAAAAATATTGCGGGATAGCTCAGATGGTTAGAGCGTAGGATTCATAACCCTAAGGTCGGCGGTTCGATTCCGCTTCCCGCAACGTAAAAGAGTCTCAAATTCGAGGCTCTTTTTTTATGCCTTTTTGAATAAATTCCTGCCTAAAATAAACCGAATATGACAAAGGAAACTAAAAATAGTTAATCAATGTACTATTTCAAAAATGAGTTTTTTCAATATATCGGCTTCATTTTCTTCTCCTGCTTCTACTCCTTTAGACTTTAAGTCAGCAATTTTAATACAATGTATCACAAAAGCTAATTTTGATAAAGAATAATTTCGTGCGGCCGCTAAATAATCTTTGGCAAAGAAACTATTGACCTTCAATAAGGAAGCTACACCCGATTCTGATTTATCATTTGAACCATGAATTAGCAAAACTTTACTAAAAAAATTGTATAAAATTATCAATATTGGCTGAATTGGATTGTCTTTCGGATTATTGCCAAAATATATAATAATTTGATTTGCTTTTACTACGTCACGTTGAGTTAATGCCTTTTGAAGTTCAAAAACGTTGTATTCCTTACTTATACCAACATATTTCTGAATAACATCGGCATCAATTCCATCTCCTAATTTTACATTTAGAATCACTTTTTCTAATTCCCCTGTCAAACGTTTTAAGTCGTTTCCAATATGTTCTATTAGTAACTGAATAGCCTTCATGCTTATTTTTACACCACGTCCGTGACAATACGAAGCCACAAACTCGGGTAATTGATTATCATAAAGTTTTTTGAAGTTCTGCAAGACTCCATTTTTGGCAAAAGCTTTTACCCAAGTTTTGCGTTCGTCTTGGGCATTTGAAAAACTTAAAACCAAAATAGTTGATGGTAATGGGTTTAGAGCATAATCTTCAATAAGTTTTTGATTTTCTTTCAAATCAATCCCTTGAATCTGATTGGCATCCTTTACAATAATGAGCTGTCGCTCTGCCATCATCGGAAAACGGCGGGCGTAATTCAATAAAGCACCAACACTCAAATCTTTACCAAAAAGTACAAATTCATTAAAACCTTTTTCATGGACGGGAATAGCTAAACTCTGAATTTTTTCAACAATCTGCTCAATATGAAATTGTTCTTCACCATGTAAAAAATACAAAGGTTTTATTAAATCTTTCTTGATTGCTTTTAAAATTTCTGACATCTAAATATACTAAAGAATTAAATAATTTTGTAACCTTTTTCTTCTAAAAACTGATTACATTTTAATATCATTTCGGGGAAAAACAAAGCAAATTTCTCATTGAACAGTTCATAATGAATCTTTAAATCTTCGGTTGCTTTTTCCATATTCGAATCATAAACCGTACGTTTTGAAATACCCATCAAGGCACGTTCGATTCCCCAAAATTCACTGTAATTTTTGAGCCAATCATGTTTTATCATCGATTCAATCATTGGCTTCATTTTATCAGGCAGAATTTCCCAGTGTTTTTGAAACGAAACATGTACTCTTTTCCTAAAATCACCGAAAGGTTCATTTGAATAGTCAGACCAATGTATAGCCAAGTAATGGTCAAAAAAAATATCAATCAAAACTGCGGCATACTTATGATATTTTTCATACAATACTGATTTACAAGCACTCACAGCCGAATGGGTATCGGTAAAACTATCAATTAAACGGTGTAATAATATTCCGTCTTTCACTTCTTGGTTAAATCCAGCATTTCGAGGATGCTCAACTCTTCCCACCACAAAATCTTCTAAAAGGTTTCCCACCAATAGCTCTTCATTTTTGCCAGAAAGAAATAAATGTGCCAAAAAATTCATTAAAATACTTGAATATGCGTACGTTTGCGACAAAGTTAGAAAAATAACATCTATAAACTATCAAAAAAATTGATTGATGAAAATCGAAGCAAACAAAGTCGTAAAAATAGTCTATGAATTAGAAATTGGCGAAGGAAACAATAAAGAGATGCTTGAAATTGTGCAAGATGACGAACCAATGGTATTCATTCAAGGAATGAGTGGCTTACCAGAAGCATTTGAAGCACAATTAGATGGCCTACAAGCGGGTGATGAATTTAAGTTTTCGGTTAATGCCGCTGATGGTTATGGCGAACCTGACCCCGAGGCAATAATTGATTTTCCGATTGAAAATTTTAAGATTGAAGATGGTAAAGTACCAGAAGGAATGCTCGAAATTGGTAATATGATTCCATTCTCGAATGATGAAGGGAATAGAATGAATGGAAGAATTGTTGAAATTACTGATGAGTTTGTTATTCTTGACTTTAATCATCCTTTAGCTGGCCAAAATATGCACTTTAGTGGCAAAGTATTAGGCGTAAGAGATGCTACTAAAGATGAAATCGCACACGGCCATGTACATGGCGAAGGTGGCGTTGTACACTGAGATAGTAAGTCAGTAAGATTGGTGGATTAGTTACGGGTGAATTTTCCTAATTTATCTGTAACTAATCCACCAATCACCCGTAACTAAACACCAAATTGAATAACTTCAACACCGAATTTTCTTAAAAACTCTACTCCCTCATCGCTCGGAATACCTTTATATTGAGCATAAGATTTTGCGTAAAATACTTTCTTAATTTTCATTGAGTAAATTACCCTTGCACAAGCGATACACGGAGACAGCGTAACGTAAAGCGTTGTACCTTCTATATTTGCTCCATTTTTTGAGGCATACAAAATCGCATTTTGCTCGGCATGAAGTGCCAACGAACAGCTACCTTTAGAGTCTCGTGGACAACCATGTTCTGGAAACTCTTCGTCGCAGTTGTGTGTTCCAGCGGGTGGCCCGTTATACCCAATCGAAATAATGCGTGTATCTTTTGTAAGTACAGCCCCAACTTGAGCCTTGACACAGTGTGAACGTAGAGCAAGATTATGTGCCAATTCCATAAAAATTTCATCAAAATCTGGGCGTTGTTTTACAACTTTTTCCATAAAATGGTCGTTACTTTAAAAGAAATATAACAAAAAACATCTTTTTGCTACCTTAAAAAAATTAAAATGCTAAATTATGAAATCTTGCTCAAACGGTTATCTGTCTTTAAGTTTTCTTTTTATCTTATTTTACTCAACTACGGCACCAGTATTTGCTAAGATATCCAATGACAGCATCGTAAAGCCTCAAGTTAGAAGCAGTCCAATTGTTATTGCAAATCTAAAAACCACTGAGAATAACTACGTAAAATGTACTTATGGACAACCTTTAAAGAAGGGACGTGAGATTTTTGGAAATTTAGTACCCTACGGAAAACTCTGGAGAACAGGAGCAAATGAAGCTACTGAAGTTACCTTTACTACAAATATACAAATCGGAGCAAATCAATTACCAGCTGGCACTTACACGCTTTTTACAATTCCAAACAAAGAGAAATGGACAATAATCCTAAATTCTGAATTGGGTCAGTGGGGAGATTTTGCGTACGATGATACTAAAAATGTACTAACATTTGAGGCACCTGTCAGCTCAAATACAGACATCTACGAAGGTTTCACCATTCAGTTTGAAGATATTAATAATGGTTTTAATATGCTTTTGCTTTGGGATAATGTAAAAGTGACAGTGCCAATTCAGAAAATCGGAGAACTGACCAAAGAAAGCAAAAGGAAAAAAAAAAGAAGAAATTAGTAAAGTACTAATTTCTTCTGAACAACTTGCTGCTTAGAAGTAACACTTACAATGTAAACCCCAGGAGGCAAATCTTTATTCTTCAAAGTCACAATCGTACTTGGTAAATCGAGGTAAGTTTCGTTGTAAACTTCTCGACCAAAAATATCTCTTACAACCAAGTTAAAATCTTGAAAATCAGGCAACAATACTTGAAATTGAAGATTTGTGCGAGGCAACGGATTTTCAACATTTACTTGTAAAGACGTGGAAGGTGGCAATTGGAATTTTGCATAATTCAACACTCGTTTACGTCTTTTACTTAGGTCAAGTGCTGCTCGCATTCTTTGTTTCTGACCTTGCGTAAAGATATTCATGCAAGAGTCAGGCGAATAATCCATATAATTCTCAATCATATTTCGGGTACGAGTACCTGTGCAGGTCGAGAAAACATCTCTACAAAAAGCTGAACTATTAGCTGCGGCAGCCGCTGGAGTATCCGCCACATAATCGGTGCCACAACGTTCATCGCCCCATGTATGGTAGAGACCCATCCAATGACCAATTTCATGCGTAACTGTTCTTCCAAAACTATAAATACCAGATTTGTTAGTACCGATTTTTTTTCCAAAAACTGTATAATCTATAAATACACCATCTACTCTTTCATCCGAGTCTATATCAAGCCCTTCAATAGACTCGGCAAACGGAAACTCCCCATATCCAATATACCCCGAACTGAAAGCAGCGACCCAAATATTCAAATATTTATTACTATCCCAGTATCCTAAATTTGATAATGCCATTCTATCATTATCATTCACAACATTATAGGAATTACGTGAAGAATAATGTCTTGTTATTCCTGACGATGGATTTCCAGATGGGTCGATGCTTGCTAAGAAAAACTCAATCTCAACATCAGCTCCAACAGGATTTGTGTTGAAGCCTAAAGTACCTTCTTTTTTTCGATAATCTTCATTCAAGACCTTAATCTGAGAATAAATCTGTTCGTCAGAAATATTACTTCCTGCAATCAATCCATTTATTTGGTTATGAATCACATGCACTACAACTGGTATTCTTATAATATCAGCAGCAACCCTAAAATTTTTCTGTATATTTATCTGATTTTCCAAAACTTGCTCATATCTCAATTTTCTCATCTGATATTGAGTATTAGTTATTTTGGCAACCGAATCACAAAATTCATTGGCACAAGAACGAACCTTCTGAGCCATCGAATTGATGCTTATTAATGCAAAAATAGCCGAGACGTATATATTTTTTTTCATATCTATAAAGACGATTCTACTCATAGATTTGGTTGCAAAATCTATGAGTAGTTTTAGTTACTCTCTGCTTTTTCGTAAGCTCTCAAAATATCTCTTACTAATTTGTGTCGTACCACATCTCTATCATCTAATTCGATGAATCCGATACCCTTTATATCTTTCAAAATGTATAAAGCATCAGCCAAGCCCGACTTTTGTTTGGAAGGGAGGTCAATCTGAGTTTTGTCACCAGTTATTATTGCCTTAGAAAGCGGCCCCATACGAGTCAAAAACATTTTGATTTGCATGGGTGTAGTATTCTGGGCTTCATCAAGCAAAATAAAGGCATTATTAAGTGTTCTACCACGCATATAAGCCAATGGAGCAATCTCAATCGTTCGATTTTCGATATAAAACTTAAGTTTTTCCGACTGTATCATATCTTCGAGAGCATCGTAAATAGGCCTCAAATACGGGTCGATTTTTTCTTTCAAATCACCAGGTAAAAAACCAAGATTTTCGCCAGCTTCAACAGCAGGACGAGTAATTATTATTTTCTTTACTTGCTTTTCTTTCAAGGCTTTTACAGCCAAAGCCACAGCTGTATATGTTTTACCAGTACCAGCAGGACCAGTTGCAAACATAATATCAAAGTTTTTTGATGCCTCAACCATCTTTTTCTGGTTGGCCGTTTTGGCTTTAATGGCATTCCCTTTTGTTCCAACTAATATAAGTTCATCATCAGGGGTTTCATGAGTAGCAGCTTCAGCATCTGCTTTTATATAACTCTTCACTTGGTCGATTGATATGCGTCCGTACTTTTGCAAATGCTCAATCATCGCCTCCAATACATCTGAGATTCTGTTAATCTCTTCTGTATTACCCTTTATCAAAATCTGATTTCCACGAGAAATAATCTTACTTAGTGGAAATGCACTTGCTACCTCTTTGATATTACTATTTTCTACTCCAAGAAAATCGGTCAATGAGATTTCTTCGTCTAATGTGAATACTTTGTCTGTCAAAATAAAAAATATATTGTTAAAATGTGGGCGAGGAATAAACTGTTAAACCTCATAATTAATAACTAAATACTCCAAAAGCACTAATTGTTTAATGAATTTGGTTTCCCAAAGTTCAAAAATTATTCACAAATTTGTTTATTTTTCCACAAAAAATTCATTAAACTTAGATTAATTACTGATTATCAGGCATTTAAAAAAGTATTGGTATAATATTAAAAGGTGTAGGGTATTTCAAAACCCCTTTTTTATGCTTAACATTGTATTAATATTATGGAAAAAAGTTATCAAAATAGCAATACTGGCGATAGAAATAGCCAAAGAGGTTTTGGAAAAAATCTATTTTTAGAAAGTTTCCGAAACGAAACTGGCAAACTACCTCCTCAAGCACTTGAACTTGAAGAGGCAGTTTTAGGTGCATTAATGATTGAAAAAGATGCCCTCACCTCGGTTGTTGATATTCTACAACCATCAAGTTTCTACAAAGAATCACATCAGAGAATATATAACGCCATTCTTCAATTATTTGGTAAATCAGAGCCAATTGATATGCTTACCGTAACTACTCAGTTGAGAAGTAATGGCGAGCTTGAGTTTATTGGTGGTGCATCTTATTTAGTAAAATTGACGAATAAAGTAAACTCGGCAGCAAATATCGAATACCATGCTCGTATTATCACTCAATCAGCTATCAAGCGTGATATGATTAAGATTGCGGGAGATATTTTAAAAGATGCTTACGAAGATACTACCGATGTATTCACACTTTTAGATAAAATTGAGCAGAATTTCTTTGAAATCTCTGAGCGTAATATTCGTAAAAACTACGCCGATGCAAGCACAATCATGCGTGCTACCATCGAAGAACTGGAGAAAAAGAAAAACAACAAAGATGGCCTTACGGGTGTAGCCAGTGGTTTTACGGCTCTCGACCGTATCACGAGTGGTTGGCAGAACACCGAATTAACCATCATTGCGGCAAGACCAGCCATGGGTAAAACTGCCTTTGTGGTCTCGGCTATGCGTAATGCGGCCGTTGAGTGGGGAGTTCCTGTAGCGTTATTCTCATTAGAGATGTCAGCAACTCAGTTAATGCTTCGTTTGATTTCCGCCGAAGCAGAAATTGATAGCAACAAACTACGTAAAGGAAAACTCGAAAACCATGAGTGGGTTCAGCTTCATCAAAAAATAAAGAATTTATCATCGGCACCCATTTATATTGATGATACCCCTGCCCTTTCGATATTAGAAATGCGTGCGAAGTGTCGTCGTTTGAAAGCTCAATTCGATATTGGTTTGGTTATCATTGACTACTTACAACTCATGACTGCCGAAAGCGGCGGTGGTGGAAAAGGAAATCGTGAGCAAGAAATTGCTGCAATTTCAAGAGCAATGAAAAACCTTGCTAAAGAAATTAATGTACCAGTTATTGCACTTTCACAGTTAAGTCGTGCAGTGGAAACCCGTGGAGGAGATAAACGTCCACAACTCTCAGATTTACGTGAATCGGGCTCAATTGAGCAAGATGCTGATATGGTTATGTTCTTGTATCGCCCTGAATACTATAAAATTACTCAAGACGAACAAGGGAATTCAACTGAAGGCGTTGGTGAGGTAATTATTGCCAAAAACCGAAGTGGAGATGTGGATACTGTGAAACTCAAATTTATTGGTAAATACACTAAGTTTACTGATTTGGATGGCTTCTATACACCACTTCCAGGTCAGGATAATTTTGGTGATTTCAATATGCCGAAACCAATAAATACAGCAGGGGCCTTAGATAATTTCGAAAGAAGTGCCCCACCAAGTTCTAATACAGGAGGAGGAACGGTTACACTTGGTAGCAAAGCAAATCAACCAAGAAATCTGGATGCCGAGACCGATTTTCCGTTCTAAAAAATTAACAGCAAAATTTAATGCACTATAATGATTGGTGTTTTTGACTCAGGTATTGGTGGACTAACATTATTACACGAAATAATTAGGCAACTGCCTAATGAACAATATTGTTATTATGCCGATACTGAAAATGTACCATATAGCACCAAAAGTGAAGAACAAATAAAAGAGTTTGTTGAAAAAGCAGTCAATTATTTCCTTCTACGTAATGTAAAAGCTATTGTTTTGGCTTGTAATACTGCCACAAATGTATGCGTTGAAGATTTACGCAGCAGGTTGAGTATTCCAATTATTGCCATTCAACCCGCCGTTAAAGTTGCGGTCGATAATGATACATCCGAACTCAAAGCTCAACGCAAAAATATTTTAGTTTGTGCTACTCCAATAACGTTACGCTCTGCACGATTCCAAAGATTAGTTGACTCCCTCAATGCTGATGGTATTGTAGAAAGAATGGCATTACCTGAATTGGTAAAGCTCGCTGAAAAAGAAGAATTTGGCAAAGAGGCAGAACTTTACATCGAACAAACACTGGCTCAAATAGATATAAAAAGTTTCGGCTCAATTGTACTTGGCTGCACACATTTCACATACTTTGAGCCAATATTTTATCAATTGGCTCCTCAGTTAAGTATTTTTGATGGAAATGAAGGAACAGCTCGACACCTCAAGAACATCTTAGGAAAACTAAATTTATTATCACAAAAAGGAGAAAGTCCATTTTCAGTTGAGTATATCGAATCAGGAAAACCAACGCAAAATTTAGGTCGGTTTGAAAGGTATATTGGCCGTATTGAGCAATTAACTTAATACTTTTCTCATCACAAAATCATTCATCCAGTATTCTCCCATTGGAATATCTTCTTCTTTAATAATCACGAACCCTACTTTTTCGTAGAAAAATCGTGCTTTATTGTAACGATTTACATTCAAATCTAAATTTTCAGCACCTAAGTTTTTAACCATTTGTACAACTTCATTTATTAGCTTTCTTCCATATCCCCCTCCTTGAAAATCAGGGTTAAGGTATAACTTATTAAGTTTATAAGTTCTTCCAATTTCCATTTTGACAGAAAATGAAGCAAAGGCTAAGACATCATCACCTAAAAATTGCAAAATAAATGTTTGACCATCATCCATTTGTTGTGCCAAGGCTTCTTCATTGTAAATTTCATCAAACATAAATTTTGGTTGCTCTTTACCCAAGATGGGTTCGTAAGTAACAAACCAAGTTTTATTAGCGATTTCTCGAATCACTTTAATATCTTTGTGCGTTGCTATTCTATATTCTAATTCCATTATTATTCAAATTCATTTACAAATATATGGTATGCTTGCATATCATTTTGTTAATTTGTATTTAATTTTTACTGTGAACATAATGTTTACCCCACAATATATGAAACCACTTATTTTAGTTACTAATGATGACGGAATCACTTCAAAAGGTATTTCAGTTCTGATTGAAGTTATGAAGAAAATCGGAGAAGTGTTTGTAGTTGCACCCGATAGTCCGAATTCTGGAATGGGCCATGCCATAACGGTTGATAGTACGATTCACGTCAAAAAAAATAAAATTTTCAAAAATATCGAAGCTTACGAATGCTCAGGCACACCTGCCGATTGCGTAAAGCTTGCCAAGCATCATTTTCTAAAAGACCGTAAAATTGACCTTGTAGTAAGTGGTATCAATCACGGACTCAACTCGTCTATTTCAGTAATTTATTCAGGCACAATGTCGGCTGCTGTTGAAGGTGCAATCGAAGGTATTCCATCAATTGGGTTTTCACTCGATGACTTTAAATATGATGCAGAGTTTTCACATGTAAAACGATGGATAAAACGAATCACTGAAAAGGCTTTAGCAAACGAATTTCCAGCAAACGTAGCTTTAAACGTTAATTTTCCAGCTTATTCAGAAACACCAATAAAAGGTATTAAAATTTGTAGACAAACAAACGGCTATTGGCATGAGGAATTCGATGCACGCAAAGACCCACATGGCCGACCTTATTTTTGGATGGGAGGCGATTTTGTCAACCGTGAACCAGGAGCGACCGATACCGATATTTCGGCATTGAATCAAAATTATGTCTCGGTTGTTCCTGTACATTACGATATGACAGCTCACAAAACTATTAAAGACCTAAAGCGTTGGAAGTTATAATATTTCATTCATGTTGTTAATAAATAGCTTTAAATCTTATTTTCAACGAAACAATAAATCCACAATAAAACTTACACAAAAACCTATTATTTTTAAATTATAAGCCTATTTGATTACTTTATTCAAGACAAAATATATGGCAGTATTAGGAAGACTACTTAAAGGTAGTATCAAATTTACAAGCACGATTCAACAAATTAGAAAAATAAAACCTGCTAAATGGCAGAAAAAGGCTTTTACCAAGTTATTATCGAAAGCTCGATATACACAATTTGGTGAAAAGTTTAATTTTGAAGAAATTCTCAGTTCAGCCATTTTTGAAGTTGGAACCGAATTTTACGAAAAATTCAAGCAAAATGTACCTATTTATGATTATACCAAAATATACAATGAATGGTGGTACAAAGCTCGTTTAGGAGAAAAAAACGTTTGTTGGCCTGGTAAAGTAAAATATTTTGCCTTGAGTTCAGGAACGTCAGATGCTGCCTCGAAGGCAATTCCTGTCACAAAGGATATGATTAAGGCTATCCAGCGTACAAGTATCAATCAAATTATTACGCTTGGTCAATATACTGAACTACCCGCTGATTTATTTGAGAAAGGTTATTTGATGTTGGGCGGTAGTACTGCATTAAACGAAGTTGACTCTCATTATGAAGGTGACTTGAGTGGGATTACGACTGGAACGATTCCGATTTGGTTTCAGAATTTTTACAAACCAGGTCAGAAAATCTCTGCACTTCGTGACTGGGAAAATAAATTAGAAGATATTACAGTCAATGCACCTAATTGGGATATTGGTTTCTTAGCTGGTGTGCCAGCGTGGCATACAATTCTTCTCGAACGAATCATTGAACGCTATAAATTAAATAATATTCATGATTTATGGCCAAACCTAACGGCTTTTGCTTGGGGTGGAGTTTCGTTAGAACCATACAAGCAAGGCCTTGAAAAACTATTTGGCAAACCTGTAATATATATCGAAACCTACATGGCATCGGAGGGTTTTTTAGCCTACCAAGACCGTCCAGATGGTAATCTAAGATTAGTATTAAACAGAGGTATTTTCTTTGAATTTATTCCTTTTAATGAGGATAACTTCGATGAGGATGGTAATTTGGTTTCAAATCCAGAAACGTTAATGGTTCAAGATGTAAAAGAAGATATTGATTATGCCCTTTTGATTTCAACCTGCTCTGGTGCGTGGCGTTATTTGATTGGTGATACTGTGAAGTTTACCGACAAAAAACGTATGGAAATAAAAATTACTGGTAGAACAAAGCATTTCTTGAGTTTGTGTGGAGAACACCTTTCGGTTGATAATATGAACAACGGCATTGAACTTGTCTCAAAAGACTTGGGACTTGATATTCGTGAGTTCACTGTAGTTGGTATTAAACACCCTCCACTATTTGCACACCAATGGTATGTGGCATCAGATGTTCAAGTTGATGAAGAAGAATTCTGTAAACTATTGGATAAAAAACTTTGCGAACTCAACGACGATTATGCCGTTGAAAGACGACACGGTTTAAAAAACGTATTTGTGAAAGTGCTTCCCCAACAAGCATTTTATGAGTGGATGAAAAAGAAGGGAAAAGTTGGAGGACAACATAAATTCCCGAGAGTTTTGAAAGGAAAACTCATTGATGAATGGCAAGATTTTTTGAAAGAAAATTACTCATAAACTAAAAGAGCGGGGCCACAACCTCGCTCTTTTACTTAAAAATGATTTTAAATACCATACTTTACGATACAATACAAAGCTCTAAAACCATCTTTCCAATTTATTTTTTTCCCTTCTTCATAAGTACGTCCATAATAAGAAATACCTACTTCATAAATTCTAATTCCTTTAATTTTTGCGATTTTTGCAGTAACCTCTGGTTCAAATCCAAATCTTCTTTCTTGCAAATTAAGGCTTTGTACCATTTTAGTATTAAATAGTTTATAGCACGTTTCCATATCAGTCAAATTCAAATTATTGAACATATTTGATAAGAAAGTAAGCAGTTTATTACCAATGGTGTGCCAGAAAAATAAGATGCGATGTGCATTCCCCCCCATAAATCTTGAACCAAAAACAATATCCGCATGGCCATCAAGCACGGGTTTCAGTAGAATATTAAACTCATCGGGGTCATATTCGAGGTCGGCATCTTGAACAATTAAATATTCGCCTTTAGCTT
>JALQYE010000055.1 GCA_023254245.1 Emticicia sp. | reverse complement strand
CTTTGTTGGTGGGGTCTGCACTAAACGCTGTGGCGGCATCGGTTACTTTTTTTGCTTCGTCATCACATTTATTGACAACAACAGCAGCGGCTTTTGAGCAGCTTGCCAATATTCCGAAAGAGGCAGAAAGTAGTAAAGTAGCTAAGAGAATCTTTTTCATGGCATTTTTGGTTTTAAAAGGTTACTAAACACCACAAATGTATTGAATACCAAAAATAGACTTTCATTAATATTATAAAATTTACTGGGCGGCTGGCGGCTGGTTTTCGTGCAAAAAACTATCTTTGGTTATTCATTCTATTCAAACACCTCATCATGCCCCAAAAACTCACCCAAATCATTGGCCGAAGCTCATTTAGCCTAACTCTGTTTGCTTCTATAACGGCTTTTTTTACTTACATGTGTTTCTATCCGTTTAGGCGTGCCTATACAGCAGCGACTTACGAAGAATTATCGTTTTTGGGGGTAAGCTTCAAGATTCTAATCATTACAGCACAAGTGCTGGGCTTTGCAGTATCGAAAGGTTTAGGCATTAAATATGTTTCAGAAATGTTGCCCGCCAATCGTTCACGTAGCTTATTGATAATGATTACCTTATCATGGATTTGCTATTTATTTTTTGCCCTCACTCCTGCTCCATTCAATTTGGTGTTTATCTTTTTGGCAAGCTTACCACTGGGCATGGTTTACGGTACAATTCTGGGTTTTCTGGAAGGCCGAAAAACAACTGATTTACTGGTAGCAGTACTTACGGCTTCGTTCATTATGGGTTCGGGTTTTGCCAAAAGTATCGGAAAATGGGTTATGACGAGCTTAGAAGTAAGTCAGTTTTGGATGCCATTTGTAGCCTGTGCCATTATGATTGTGCCTTTTGGTATTTGTACGTGGCTAATGGGTCAAATTCCACCACCAACGCAAGAAGACAAAGAAAATCGTACCGAACGAAAACCGATGCAAAAAGCTGATAGAAAGGCTTTTATCGAAGAATTTGCGTTGAGTATGGGTATCTTTGTGGTGTCGTATGTGTTGCTCACAACGTTCCGAGAGTTTAGAGATAATTTCACGCCTGAGATTTGGAAATTACTCGGCTATGGCAATAATTCGGCAATTTTCACCCAAACTGAAACCCCTATTGCGATTACGGTTTTACTAATGATGGCCGCTATGCGTTGGGTTCAAAATAATGATAAAGCGTTTGTGATTATTCAGCTTTTGATGCTTGCGGGTGGTGTTCTGATTGGCGTAAGTACACTACTTTATCAGCAACAAATGCTTTCGCCTGTGGCGTGGCTTACGAGTTTGGGATTGGGCGTATATATGGCCTATTCAATGTGTAATAGTTTGTATTTTGAGCGAATGATTGCCGCTTTCAAAAAATCAGGTACAGTTGGCTTCTTGATTACATTTGCCGATTATTACGCTTACTTAGGTAGTATCTTGGTGCTTTTCTACAAAAATTTCTTTCAAAAAAGCATTAATTATCTTGATTTCTTTATTATTTTATCTTATTGTATATCAATTATTTATGTAATTTTAGTTGGACTTTCGATGTGGAATTTGAGTTTAAAAAGAGCCAAGTCAGTTGAATAGGTTTTGTCCAAATGCAAAGCCCTCGTCAACACATCGCAGAACTCTTTCACCCATACTCTGAAATGTTTTTCTTACTTTTGCGGTCTGAACTTTTCCTCTAAACAATAAAAAAACATGTCAGAATTTCCTCCTTGCCCCAAATGCAAATCCGAATACGTATATCCGAGCGATGGTTTATTGATTTGTCCCGAGTGTTTTTACGAATGGAACCCAGAAGATGTTGAAGCCGAAGAAACGACCGAAACAAACACAAAAGTATTGGATTCAAATGGAAACGAATTACAAGACGGCGATACAGTAGTAGTGATAAAAGATTTACCCGTAAAAGGAGCTCCGAAGCCAATAAAGTCTGGCACAAAAGTCAAAAATATTCGCCTAACTGATGGCAACGATGGTCATAATATTGATTGTAAAATTGAAGGTTTCGGCTCAATGGGCTTAAAATCTGAATTTGTTAGAAAAGCCTAAAAAACAAATCTTGGCTCTGCGATATTTAAAACAAAAAACAAAGCCTTCGGAATTTTCGAAGGCTTTGTTAAGTTATTAGTCAATAAAAGTTATAAACTCATTTTTAGGAGCTCGTACCTTTTTCAACTTTACATACCAATCATTGGCCTCATCACGGTAGCCTAAAGCCAACAATACTGTACTTTTTAAACCCTTTTCTTTCAGATTTAATAACTCATCTAAGGCTACGGAATTGAATCCTTCCATGGGGGTAGCATCAACCTTTTGCTCGGCGGCGGCTAAAAGTGCAGCAGTCATTGAGATATACGATTGGCGTGCTGTATGCTCAAAATTAACCTGTGGGTCACGTGGTAAATACATACCCAAGATTGTATTCTTGTACGCATCAGTTGTATTCAATGGTAAGCCTCTTTCGGTATTTAATCTATCAAAAACTGCACTTACACGCTCCTCTGTATAGTTTTCCCAAGAAGCAAAAACCAACAAATGTGAACAATCTACAATCTGACTTTGGCCAAATGCTATCGGTTGAATTTTAGCCAACAATTCTTTATTACTAATTACCAATACTTCGAAGGGCTGTAGGCCTGATGATGTTGGAGCAAGGCTTGCAGCTTCTAAAATAATATCTAATTTTTCTTGAGGTACGACTTCACCATTCATCTTTTTGGTCGCGTATCTCCACTGCATATCATTAATCAAACTCATAATATTTTGTATTTTTAGTTATATGTATATACATACATTTTTTTTATATCCGAAGTTCATCTATCATTAAGTAAATGGGACTTTCTTAATTTTTTCATATTGATTATAGAAAAAATCAAGTACAAACACGATTACCCTACCGAATGAGAGCAAAAATAATCTTGAGTGTATTCTTATTTTAAATTATAATAATATAGCAAAATATGGGTTTAAAACAGTGGTCTATTTTTCTCTCCAAAAAAGTAGCCTTCGACACACAAAACGTTGTTTTTGTCTAAAAAACTCTTGTCATAATTCAATTATACGAATATTTGTGAATCACTATTTAAACCTATATTAATTATGAGACAAAACTTTCTCAATAAGTCATTTACAGCTTTTTTGATAAGCTTCATCTGCCTGATTTTCGCCAATGCGTTTGCCACTGACAAACCTCTGGCCAATAACGAATACACCCTCGTCGTAGAAGGCTTCGATTGGGGGCCTGCTGCTAATAAAGTTATCATCGGCTTAGATGCTCCAACCGCAACAGTTGACTATAAAGATTTTACGGTTTCGGTTGAAAGAAGCCATGCATGTGCCGATGTACCTGCGGCTCAAGCAAAAGGCAACAGAAATGTAGTTTACGCCTATGTATCTGATAATCAAGGCAAAAGAGTAAAAGAAGGCAACTTCGTGACTTTAATTTTGGCCGTTGCACCGAATTTACCTTTGGGTTCTACTTTCCAGTATTCGCAAAAAGCAGGATGTCGAGGAAATCAGTGGGTAGATTATAAGGTTACTATCACCGACTCCAAAACCAATAAGGTTTGGAACAAAGAAAAAAACAGAATCATGCCTTTGATTGATGATTTTGACCTTACAGGGAAATTTGAATATGAAGCTGGTAAAACGATGTCGTATGCAGCTTTTGCTCCTAAGAACAAAGCCACAAAATCGCCGTTGATTATTTGGCTTCACGGTGGTGGCGAAGGTGGCACCGACCCCACAATTCCGCTGTTGGGCAATAGAGCTGCTAATTATGCTTCTGCCGAAATGCAAGCGTTTTTTGGTGGTGCATTCGTATTATCTCCGCAATGCCCAGGGGCTTGGATGCACAACAAAGATGGTGTAACTACGCATGGAAAAGAAGACGACGTATACAATAAAGGATTAATGGCTCTTATTAAAGATTACGTAAAGAAAAACCCGAACATCGACACCAAACGCATTTATGTAGGTGGCTGCTCAAACGGTGGTTATATGGCTTTGAAGTTAATACTAAATGAGCCAAATTATTTTGCTGCGGGTTATATCAGTGCCTTGGCGTATCAGTCGCAATACATTACTGACCAGCAGATTAATAGCATCAAAAATGTACCTATTTGGTTTGTTCACTCAAAAGATGATGGTACTACGGTTCCCGAAAATACAGTTGTACCAGTGTATAAAAGATTGAAGGCCGCAGGTGCAAAAAATGTATATTTTTCGTACTATGACCACGTAACTGACCTTTCGGGATTTTTTGGTGGAGAAAACTACTACTATACAGGCCACTGGTCGTGGATTTATTCGCACGTTAACCATGCAAAGGTTGATTTTGATGGTTCACCCGTAAAACTTAACGGTCGCCCCGTGACAATCATGGAATGGATGGCAGCACAATCGAAAAAATAAGTAGTCCACAGTTGTGGAAATACTCATTATTTATAGTTGACCATCTACTTAAAACAAAAGTGTAAATACCCATGCAAAAGCAATTACTTCTCGAAATGTTGGTACAAAACCAGTTGACTAACTCCTTTGCTTTCGAGAAAATAACCAACGAAGATTTACCCAAACGCCTCAACGAACGAGCAGCGTCAATCGGGTTTATTTACCGACACGTTGGCGAAACAATGAATTTGTTTGGCTATTTTTTCGGTATTCCGAGCGAAGTTCCGAATACTACCATGGGGCAACAAGATGTAGGACAAGACTTTGACCTCGAAACGAGCCACGCCTACGTGACAAAAGGCTATGCAATGCTCAGAAAACTCGTGGAAGATACCACTGATGCAGACTGGCTGACCGAAATTGACACCCCATTTTTCGGAAAAGTTTCAAAAATTAGGCTCTTTTCGCACGTACTTTTTCATAATTCGCATCACGCAGGACAAATTTCACTGACACTCTCGAGAGGTTAATAAAGAGGTCGGCAAGGATAAATTCTTTGCCGACCTCAGTTTTTTAAGAGTGGTTTATTTCTCCTTAAACTTATCTTCTAAAACTTTCATAAAATAGCCTCCAACTACACTTCTGGCTTGAAAACCAACTTTTTTTCCTGTTTTTGTATCATGCCAATCACTGATTGGAACACGGCTTTGGGTATTTTGTGAATAGTAATAAACTGGTTTTAATAGGGCATCAAAATCTGCTTTGTTATCCGCCAAAACCGATGTCCAAACTATCCAGTCAGATTTGGTGTAAGATGCACGGCTGTCGAGTGGCAAACCGAACTCATTTTGTTTAGTAAGATAATATTTTACTTCCTTATCAAACACACTTTTGGGGAAATAATTGAGTTTCAAAACTTTATCCCACACCAAATTGTATTTTTGGCTCCATGTATCTTTTTTATCGAAAGTCAAGGCAAAGTGGTCGCCAGCCGATGCCATTTCTTGCCATTTGGTTACGTATTCTCTCGTGAGTTTTTCGTATTTGTTGTAAAGTTCGGTTTCGTTGAGTTGTTTGGCCAACTGCGTGAAAGTTTCAAGAGCCACAATGGCTTTTATCGAAAGATTCGCATTACGTGCCAAATGTCCAGCAAAATCATCGGTACAAAGTTGATTGGCGGGGTCGAAGCCTTCTTTGCTCAAATAATCTGCCCAGATTTTTATCGTTTCCCAGTGTTTTTTGGCGTAATCGGTTTTGCCTTCGGCTTTGCAGATTGCCGCTGCCAAAATTATCATATTACCACATTCTTCCACTGGCATATCTTCTCCGTAAGTCTGCCCATTAGCCAACGGATACGTTCCTAAATCGTGAGCAGCAAAAGGTTTTTTCCATTTTCCACTTTCGCTGTAATAAAAAATACCATTGAGCATCCCTTTCAACAAATCGGGGTTATACGCCAAAAACAATGGAGCAGATGGATAAGTAACATCAACAGTATTGATAGAACCATTGCTGAAATTTTCTTTCGATAAAAATAAAATCTCTCCTTCGGGGCTTTTAACCAGTTTATGAGCCGAAATCGCCTGACGGTAAGCCAATTCACAAAGGGCTGCGTAATCTGCACCACCCACTTTTAGGGCATCATTGTGTATCATTGCGTTGGTCTGCTGACACTTTTCAATGATGGTTGGATATTCTTTCGAAGCTTTTGCCAAGAGTGTTTCAATCGTATTGGCTTTATCTTCTTTCCACCACGGCAATAGATTTTTGCCAAAATATTGAATCGAATAAAGGTCGTCATAGCCCAAGATTATCACTTGTTCTTTAGCCTGACTGCCAATGCTTCCCATAGTTACGACTGTGTGCAATGATAATTTTTTGCCAGTTTTTGCGGTAATTTTTCCTGCTTGAAAAGGTTTAGCGTTATCAGAAATAAATTGACTGATGTTTTTATTATTCGCCACCGCCACATACATATAACCCCAGTCGATGCGTAAATCATCTCCTTTTTTCTTCAAAATAGACTGCTCGGTTGTGCCAGCTTTCAAAATACTGAGGTTCTTTGCCACATATTTATTGGCCGAAACTTCTTGTGAGCTAACATTGCAAGCAATATCGGTCGATGCCCCAAAACTGAGTTCTACCGCATGGGTTTTGCCATCATTGGCTTTTACTTTAGTCGAAACATAAGAAACTGGGAGAGCCAAAATGTCTAAATCGGTAATTAATAGAGGAGACGTAAATGTAACATTTAAGTCGATTTTGCCACACGAAAACTCATAGATGGTCTGTGTAGCATTGATTTTTACGCTTTTTTGTTCGGCTAAAATGATATTTTGAGTTTTTACGGGAACGGCTTTCTGGACAATACCCACATCGACCAATGCACCACCGCCCTTATTCGTTACGTGAATGGCGAACACATTTTTACCTTTTTTTAGCTTCGATTTCATATCGGCCGACATTGGTAACAACAAATATTTTCCTGCACAGCAACGAGCGTTATAGATAAGTTCGCCGTTGAGATACACCCAAACGTCGTCGTCGTGTTGGAGTTTAAGCAAAGGCTCATTGAAATCGACTTTATCGAGGGTAAAAGTGCGACGAAACCAAATATCTCTCGATTCCCAACGAGTTTTTGATACACCATCAATGTTACCTACGGGAGCGATAGCCGTTTTCCATTGACTATCATCAAAAGTAGGCTTCATCCAGTCATCGGCAGGAGCTGTTTCAGTGTATTTTGCTTGATAATTTACATCATCGCCCGCTGGTAAAATATTGTTGAAACTTGGACTTTCGGCACCCAAAAACTGATAAATAGTGCCATCAACTTTCAGAAAACCCGTTAATGAGTGAGCATTACCCGTCCAGTGTTTGGTTGGCGAAGCATTCAGTTCGTCGGTGTTCGACCAAATACTGAAATACGGGTCGTGAGTAACGAGCGGATAGGCAGGGGCTTTTGTACTTTGCGAAAAAGACGTGAAGCCAATAAAAGTCAGTAAAAAGACTGAAACGTAAGATTTCATGAATTGAGGTTATTGTAGGTTGAATAAATAGCCGACCCTAATTTTAATAAAATAGAATCTGTTTATAAAGTTAGAAGAGAGAGTAGTCATCTCAATACGAAAAACGTTTAAAGCGAGGTAACAACAGATTTATAGAGCCGATTTGATACCCTCACTCTAAACTAAAAAATCGCTAACAATCTAACTATAAGTTACTTGCAAAATTTAAATAGGTAAATTTAAAAAAACTGCAAACGTTTGTCTTAAAATAAGATAAGCTGTAAGAAAATTTCTAAAAAAAACTTATCAAGCCCTAAAATCAGTTGTAAAGCTCTGTTTTAGGGCCTGAAATTACGTCTATTTCACTTCCAAAACTTTGCTTCGTTCCGAAACCCCATTTTCGTTAATAGCCTCGATGGTATAATAATAGGTACTGAGTTTATCCATTCCTCTAAACCAGTATTCGTTGGCATTATGTACCATGATACAATTATAGAGTTTGTCGGGGGCGGTGCCGTAATAAATATTGTAGGCATAAGCTTTGTTTTCTGGTCGCCAACGAATCCATGCACTGCGTTTGTCTTTCTCGGTTCGTAACACCATAAAATCTTTGACGGCATCAGGTTTTGAGCCATTACCATTGCCAAAAACTCGTAGACCACTGATAGCAAATTTACCCGTTGGCATGGATACGTTTTCGAGTTTGATATAGCGAGTCTGAATCGGTTGGGCAAGCTCTACATATTCATGCGGAATATCGGTTTGGTTGTTTGATTTATCGACCAAAATCGTCCATTTTTTGCCATCAACACTCGACCAAAGTTTGTATTGATGCTTAATATTGACTTGTTTTCCTAAAAATGAAGAATCGGCATCTTGGTCGGCGTAGTTTATCTGAATTGCATTGACGGTTGAGATATTCCCCAAATCGGTTTTAATCCATTCGCCTGCTTTCCCTGTTTCGGCCGACCAGTAGGTTTTCATGCTTTCGTCAACGGCATTATTGGGCAAATACCCACCCAAGGTTGAAGAAACCTCGACAGGCTTATTGTAGTTGAGCAACATCCAACCCGTAAATACCTTTTTTATATCTAAGCCTGCCGATGGGCTATAATGCGGATAATCGCCAAAGGCAGTATTACACCACATGACATCGTCTTTATCAAACCCCGACGGCCAAATACCGATTCGACGCTCAAAATTGTTTTTGGTTGAGAGCTGAATCGTAGAAACGTGCCACCAGTTTTTCTGATTGTCTTGAAACGATGCTCCATGACCCGCCCCACGAGCAAAGCCCCCGAGTTTCATACTGAGCGGGTCGGGCTGAGCCTCCCACGGCCCAAGCGGTGTTTTTCCGACCAAAACTCCATCGGCGTAGCCACTCATTTCGGTGCCTGGAGCTCCGTACTGTAGGTAATATTTACCATTGTTTTTGTTTACGGTGGCACCTTCTATAAAACCATCCAAAAAAGTATCGTCCATATACTCTCCAAATCGTTGCCAACCGTATCGCCACGACTCCAGTAAGTACATTTCTTTGCGAGTACCTTTGGGCTTCATGGTTTTGCGGTCTAATTCGATGCCATAAAGCGGATAACGGTTGCTGCTACCGTTGTACATATAAAACTTGCCGTCATCGTCGGTAAAAAAGGCTGGGTCCCAACCGCCAATCTCAAAGTTATCTACCAAAGCCGTCCATTCGTTGGCTTTAGGGTTCGTACTCATCCACATCGTGAACTCACTGGTGTAGGTTGAACCAAAAACTATCATCGTATCGCCTACAATGCCTACGGCTGGGGCACAAAGTTCGTCATAGACTTTGTTGTGTGGGCGAAGGAATTTGCGAGAATGAAACGTCCAATTCAACATATCGGGACTATGCCAATACCCCCACTGATTGGTACTGAATAGGTAATATTCGCCTTTATAATTGACCACAACAGGGTCGGCCGTAGCACGATGCCGCCCCCATTCACTAAAATTGGGAATGGGTGTATAGCCATAATCAACATTGATGGGATTACAATACGTTTTTTGTTGAGCTTGCACAGACGAAACCAAAGCAAGCATTGTGAATGCCAGAAGAAAGTATTTTTTCATTGAAGGTTAAATAGAATTTTGTGGCAATTTATCAAAATCTATTTGAAAACGTTTATTTCTTGTTGCTATTAAGCATAGGATTGGGGGAGATTGAGCAAAAATCATATTAAATACTATTATTTCGCTCCCGTTCTTGGAACGGCATTTGAGAATGTGATTTTAATGTTGCGTTCTAAGAACGTATAACACACTGACTAAATGCAGAACATTTAGCCAAACGGGATTTTTGTGCATGTAATCTGATTTTTGAATGATAAAATTTTGATTAAAGCACTCTTTGGAATCATAACTTTCCTTAAAAACTTGGTGTAACTTCCCCTTTTTGCCCTCTTTTGCTTTTACACCAGCTTCGAGTTTTTCTAATAATGTCGTTTTTACTACCAGCTCTAATCTTTTCACTATTTCGTAAGCCATCGGGCGGCGTTCCGCAAACGCTTTGTATTACTAACTTTGTAAAGTTCTGGTGCTTCTTTTAGCAAATAAAGCATACAATGTAGATGATTTGGCATCAATACATAGCCTACTGTATTTATATTCTTCTCATTTAGAAAGATTGAACCAATTATAGATGTTATCGTACAACTTTGTTTCTTCAAAAAGCGGTAGCTATTTATGGCAAATAAATGTCTGCTCGCTGGTCTTGTCTTACCTTTAGGGCCATTTTTTTGATTGATTATTGGCCACAATGACTTCGGCAAACATACTGCTATTTTTTTAGCATAATAGTAGTTCCAATAACTGGTTGATTTTCGGTATCAAGAATTTGTCCTCAAAAGGTTATTTTTTTCTCTGTTTGTCAGCACTACGGCTGCTTTTACGCCAATCGTAGTATACAGGAATTACCAATTACGAACAAATAATTGAATTAGGCAAAAATGCCAAAGGCTCAGATGAAGAAGGTTATCAAGCCGAGTTTATCAAGTTGGTTAAAACTACCCAAATGCTTGATAAAACCATGGTAGCCAGTAATAAGGATTGAAAAAAATAGCTTCTCGAAAGCTAAAATACTTTCGAGAAGCTAATTAAATCATTTCCAAGTTTTCCGACTCTTCCTTTGTAAAAAGCCTTGATTTTATCACAAATCGTACGCCCAATGGTATTTCGAGCGAAAAACTTGCTCCTCTGCCTTTTACTATATCAAGCGTAAGATGCGTATGTTTCCAGTATTCAAATTGGTCTCTCGACATATAGAAATCACAGCCGTGAATTATGCCGAGTTTTACGTCGGTTTCATTAAGCATCAATTCACCCACTTGAAAACACATCGGTGCGGAGCCATCGCAGCAACCACCACTTTGATGAAAAAGTAAATCACCGTTGCAGCCTCTCAGTTTATCAATAATTTCGGCAGCTTCGGGCGTTATGGATACTCGTTCGATAGTCATTTGAGATATAATTATTCAATAAAAATGTAGAGACAAGACATACCTTGTCTCTACGAATTCGGTATTCTCAGAAAAATCCGAGTTTGTTTTTATCGTACGAAATCAACATATTTTTCGTCTGGCGGTAGTGTCCCAACATCATTTTGTGGTTTTCACGGCCAATACCCGATTTTTTATAGCCACCAAACGGAGCGTGTGCTGGATAATCGTGATAACAATTCACCCAAACTCTACCTGCCTGCACGGCTCTCGCTACCGTGTATGCTTGGTGCATGTCACGTGTCCAAACGCCCGCACCCAAGCCATAAAGTGTATCGTTGGCAATTGCAATGGCTTCAGCTTCGTCTTTGAAAGTTGTTACACAAACCACTGGCCCGAAAATTTCTTCTTGGAAAATTCTCATTTTATTGTTGCCCTTAAAAATCGTTGGTTTGATGTAATAACCACCTTCTAAGCCTTCGTTGTAGGCAGCTGCTCCACCTGTTAGAACCTCAGCACCTTCTTCTTTTCCGATTTCGATATAATTCAAGATTTTCTCGTATTGGTCGTTTGATGCTTGAGCTCCCATCATCGTTTCTGGGTCGAGTGGGTGGCCAAGTTTAATGGCATTTACACGCTCAACTACTCGCTCAATGAAGGCATCGTAGATGGATTCTTCTACCAAAATTCTTGACGGGCATGTACAAACTTCTCCTTGATTAAGGGCAAACATTGAGGCACCTTCGAGGGCTTTATCAAAAAACTCATCATCAGCTTCCATGATACTTTTGAAGAAAATATTCGGTGATTTTCCACCTAATTCCAACGTTACTGGAATGATATTCTTTGAAGCATATTGCATAATTAGCTGACCAGTAGTAGTTTCACCTGTAAATGCAATTTTATTAATACGTGGGCTTGAGGCCAATGGCTTACCTGCTTCGATACCAAAACCATTGACGATATTTAGTACACCTGCTGGCAACAAATCTTGAATCAATTCGGCTAAAACCATGATACCTACGGGTGTTTGTTCGGCTGGTTTCAATACGATACAGTTACCTGCTGCCAAAGCTGGAGCAATTTTCCAAGCAGCCATCAAAATCGGGAAGTTCCACGGAATGATTTGTCCAACTACGCCCAGTGGCTCATGGATAATCAGCGAAAGTGTATTGGCATTTAACTCAGAAGCTGAACCTTCTTCAGCACGAATCACGCCCGCAAAATAACGGAAGTGGTCGATTGCCAAAGGTAAATCGGCCGCCATGGTTTCACGAATCGCCTTACCGTTATCCCAAGTTTCAACACGAGCCAAAAGGCTGAGGTTTTGCTCAAGGCGGTCGGCAACTTTTAATAAAACATTGCTACGAGTAGTAGCCGATGCCGAACCCCAACTTGGAGCGGCTGCCCAAGCGGCATCTAAAGCAAGGTTTATATCTTCTTCGGTTGAGCGGGCTACTTGCGTAAATACTTTACCATCAACGGGCGATGTTACCTCAAAGTATTCGCTTTTTACGGGAGCAACCCACTTGCCACCGATAAAATTATCATAATGAGTTTTGAAGCTTGGTTTTTCTACCAAATTACTTTTTTGTGTTGTTACTGCTGACATTGTTTATAGTATTAAAGTGAAAATGATAGTGCAAATAAATCTTGCAATAATGATATTGAATGTCATTTTTCTGCCGTCATGTACCACTTTTCGGTCAACTGATTGCACTATTCTATACTCAGTTGTACTATCCTATCAATTTGCAGTGTGGGCAATGATTTAGATAGTTATATTTTTTGTGGAAATAATAATATTAGGTAGGTTTGTTAAGTAGTCCACGGTCTATGGTCAACAGTCAACAGAAAATCAATCAAAAAACTTAAATCTTGGTGGCTATGATTAATCTAAATACCTCTCATTACGAAAGCCGTCAGCTGGTGAGTTTGGTCGAAAACCGAACTATTCATACGCTCAATAATGCCGAACTGAATATCTTTGAGACCCACCAACAGGCATCGCAGGTTATGCTTCGATTCAGCGAGCCCGTTTTGGCAAGTATGATAAAAGGTAAGAAAGTTATGCACTTAGAAAATACGCATTCGTTTGGTTTTTTGCCAGGTGAATCAGTGATTTTGCCTTCTAATGAATTGATGTGCATTGACTTTCCCGAAGCTGCTGAGCATAATCCAACGCAGTGTTTAGCCTTAGCATTTTCGGAGTCGAAATTGCGAGAAACAGTAGAAATGCTGAATAATCGTGGCACCAAACAAAACGGCAAAGAATGGAGCATGACCGACTACAATTATCATTTCACGAATGATGTAGCCATTAATCAGATTCTTCAACGTCTTATTTTTATTTTTGCCGAAAAACACCCTTCAAAAGATATTTTTGCCGATTTATTGATTCAAGAATTGATTATCCGAATCCTGCAAACTGAGTCAAAGAGTATTTACCTAAAAAAAGCCCAATACGAATCGAACAATGACCGTATTTCGTTCATTATCAAATACATACAAGAGAATATCACCGAAGATTTATCGGTAGAATTGTTGAGCGAAAAGGCCTACATGAGCGAGTCGAATTTTTATAGAACCTTCAAGCATGAGCTTGGTTCGTCGCCTAATGATTTTATTATTGAAGAACGCCTCAAGGTAGCCGAAAGCTTGCTCCGCAACCCCAAAGTGAGCATAAAAGAAGCTTACATGGCCAGTGGCTTTAATAGTTTTTCGTATTTCTGCCGCATTTTCAAGAAGAAAAAAAGCCTTTCACCAACCGAGTTTAAAGAAAAAGCGAGTCTGATGAAAAGTAAATAAAAAGAGGAGAGAAAGTACTCTCCTCATCAGTTGGTGATGGATATGTAGTATGAATATTTTAAAGGTATTTATCCGCAAAATCAAGCATTTTATCCATTGTTTCTGGCAACTTTCCCCATTCGTGGTATTGCTCTGGATAAAAATGATACTCGTGTTTATCGCCCATTTCTTGTAATTTCCGTTGCATTTTTTCTCCTTGTTCGGGTGGCACGGTTGCATCACTTCCGCCATAAAATAAAATTGTCGCAGGCGATGTTTTCTTTATCTGAAACACTGGACTTGCCGAGCGGTATTCGTCAATGGTTTCTTCGCTAAAAGGCTGCCCAACCAACTTTACAATATCACTATTCATACGTCCTTGTCTGAGTCTCTCAGAGGTTAAATCTGCTGGACTTGATATGCCTCCTACTACTTCCACCAAGTTTTTATTATCAGCTGTATATGAGTAAAGCATCGCCAAATGCCCACCTGCACTTATTCCGAGTAAAAAGAATTTTGGCACAATATTGAGCGATTTTGCCTCTTTTTGTAATTTTCTGAGCAGCATTCCAATATCTTCAACTTGTTGTTGGTAGGTCACTCCTTTCTGAAACGTAAGCCGATAATTAGCATTAACAATGGCACATTTCGTGCGTTTTTGTCGAAGCGTCTCCACAATCGGATTAATAAAACCTTTATCGCCTTCGCTCCAACCTCCGCCGTGAAGCAATACTATTACGGGTACTTTCTCGGGCTGGTTTTTAGGTAAATAAATGTCATAATTTTGGAGTTCGTTGTCTCCGTATTTTTCATTTTTCTTTACTTCATACTCAATATCAACCGATTCTTCTCCCCGAATCGAGTAATTTTTATTGAAAAGTGGCACAACATCAATGCTATCGCACGAACTAAGCAACAGCATAAATCCGATAACAAAATAGGTTTTCATGGTTTTAGTTTTATGGAAATCATTTTATAAATACAGATTTACGAATGATTAACGGTTGAGTGTATGCGGTTACTTGATAGCTATGCGAGCCGTAACAGCAACGTCGTCGAGCCAAGCACCTTGATAGCCAATTAGATTGATAGCTGGTTTCCAATCGAGACTCAAATTCAGCGGAATTTCTCGGAAAGTATATTCAAGTCCCAAAATTCCATCAGCCCCAACAACGGTGCTACTATTGTAGTTGTCAAACCACGGATTACCGTATCGACCACCATCTCGCCAAACACCAACATGTCCGCCCACGCCATAATAAAATTGCCAGTTTGGAGTTTGAAAGGCTGGCTTATGAATCTCGTAAAGCCCCGTAATATTCAGGCCTCTCCATCTCGAATAAACAATACCCTCAACGGCTTCTTTTTTATTCATTTTATACTTTACGCTCAGGCCATAGCCATAATTAAGCCTTGCACCAATACCCAGTTTATATTGAGCTTGGGCAGTTGTAAGAGAAATAATAATCAGAAAAATACCTACTATTATTTTTTTCATTTTAAAGAATGATTAGTGATGAAAATTTGCTCAAAAACACTGTGCCATTTGTTCGGATTTATAATTTGGGAAAATAATTTCTTGTAAAGTGTAGAATTTATTCCCCATTCGAGGTACATTTTGTAGAAAAATAGGGTGGAATATTTTTTTGATAACTTGAAAGAAGTAACAAAAAGTAGAATTAAACCAAAGAAAATTCCCATGAAAACTTTAAAATTAGCCATTGCACTGGTTAGTGTTTTTCTGATGCAAGTAGCTTGCGAAAAACAAAATGAATCGGTAACACCAGTGAGCCAACAAGACCCCAATGCTCCGAAAGGAGATGTACGATTAAGTATAACTGATGCCCCGATTGATGATAGCAGTGTAAGTGCCGCCTTTGTGACTATCACTGAAGTTAGGTTTGATGGAAAAGTCTATGATGCCTTCAAAGGCCCTAAGACAGTAAATTTGTTACAGCTCCAAAATGGTAATTCTTTAAGCCTCGGTGATGGAAAATTCCAAACAGGTTCGTTCAGTAAATTAACTTTGGTTCTCGATTATGCAAAGGATGCCAGCGGAAACACTCCTGGTTGTTATGTGCAGAAAACAGATGGTTCGAAAGAAGCCTTAGTAATTTCGGGAAATGCCCGACAAGAAATTGAAATTACGGCTAAAAAATTTGATGTAGCTCAAAGTGGTGTAACTGATTTAATGATTGATTTTGATTTGAGAAAAGCCATCAAAGAAATGAATGCGAATAGCAAAAAAAGCTATGCTTTTGTGACTTATGGCGAACTACAATCTTCTATCCGACTTGTCAATAAAAACACTACGGGCGAAATTGTAGGTAAAATAGATAATTATAATGCAGCTACTAATGGGCAAGTAGTAGTATATGTTTATAAAAAAGGAACGTTTAATCAAAGCACCGAAGTAAAAGGACAAGGCGAAAGCGGGGTAACTTTTAAGAATGCCGTAACGAGTGCCAAAGTTGATGGTTCGGGTAATTTCAAGGTGGCATTTCTGGAAGAAGGCGATTATGAGCTACACTTCGCCTCTAATAAAAGTACCACAGGAGCAATCATTGATTTCAGTTCATTCTTGAATCTGAATAGCAATATCGCCCTCAATAGCATTGCAGTAAAATCCAACACGCAGGTGAGTTTATCACTTTCGATAAAAGGATTAATAGGTTTATAAATAGTGTTTAGGTTAGTAAATGGTAAATAGCTGCAACATTTGAGTGCAGCTTTTTCTTTTTTATAGGCATTAGGATAAATGAAATATTGAAAAAGATACAGAAAATATTTATATTTTCGAAGTTTTCTGATTCAACGCTTTTATCCTAAACCTATAATTCAATGGCAAATACGACTAAGTGGTCAGTTGCTCATAAACTGATTTTCTATTTCTGCTTTTTATTCTTCGGTCTAAATATCTTCCCATTCCCTTTAGATTTAATCGGAGAACCGATTTATAATCTACTCGAAAAGTTTTGGGCTCCAATCATCAATCTTTTAGGGAATATAGTTTTAGGGGTAGATGAAATAACTGTTCGCCCCAATGGCAGTGGCGATACCACTTGGAATTGGCTCCAAGAGCTTGCCATTCTTATGATTGCATCGCTTGGGAGTATCATTTGGCTGATTGCTGCCCGCAACCGAGTAAACCACGAAAAACTGGCTTACTGGCTAAAAATCTACCTGCGTTATTATTTGGCAGCCACTATGCTTTCGTATGGTTTGGTAAAAGTTTTTCCATTACAATTTGGCACGATTACTACTTACCGCCTCTACGAACGCCTCGGTGAAATGAGTCCAATGGGGCTTTTGTGGACATTCATGGCTTACTCAAAAGGCTATCAATTATTTGGTGGACTTATGGAAGTTATAGCAGGTTTACTACTAATTTTTCGTCGAACTACTACACTGGGGGCATTATTGAGTGCGGGCGTGATGCTCAATGTGTTCATGATGAATTTATTTTTTGATGTTCCCGTCAAAATTTTCTCATTTTGGTTGATGCTCATAGGTATTTATCTACTTTCGGCTGATGCCAAACGCCTTTGGCAATTTTTTGTTTTGAATGAACCAACACAAGCCACTAAAGAAATAAAAGTCTTTGCTGATAAGAAATGGTTTAGTATTGGCCGAATCATACTAAAAATACTCTTTATTGGCACTACTTTCATCGCTCAATTTTACAGCAATTGGCAAGCTGCTGCACCTATTTCTGCTCCGAAATCAGCTATTTATGGACCTTATAAAGTAGAAAAGTTCGAACGCGACAATGTTACTTCAGAAACTGATACTTTGCGTTTGCAAGAGGCATTTATTGACCGCCGTGGGGCTTACGACATGATTTATGTAACTAATGAAGATGGTCTGCGTAAACGAGTCAATTTTACACTCGATTCTACAAAACATACGCTACGCATGACTAATTATGCTGCCCCCGTCACTGATACTACGCAATATGCCTTTACGTATTCACAGCCCGATTCCGAAACTTTATTGTTGAAAGGAAAAATCAAAAACGATTCTATACGCGTAGCCATGAAGAAAATGAAGCCAAGACACTTTTTACTTACTACGCGTGGTTTTCATTGGGTAAATGAAGTGCCATTTAATAAATAGACAAAAACGCCTATCAAATTTGTTTTCGTAGGCGTTTGCTTTATCTACTCGACCGCATCGCTTTATAAACCTTTATCGAATCATCATTCATAAATTTTTCGTACTCTTCGCTCTCACAACCATAGATGGCAATCTTACCTTCTGCATTGTGGTGCACACCCCAACCGTATCTTTTCGTCAGTGGCGATGCCCGAAAGCAGGCTTGTCCTTTCGAAAAATAGGCCTCACGAGCCTCCACTAATTCATTTTCGGTCAAATCATTTTTTTCGGCAAAAACCTGAAATAATACATCATCGGAAGTGTACTTATAGGGGTTTTTCTTCAAAATCTCAAACTGAATAGCGGCTATTGTTTTTTTATCGCCTTTCATCGGTGGTATTTCTCCTATCGAAGTGGGGCAGTCATCAGCAATAGCGATAAATGCAATTTCATAATTGGTCGTATGTACTTTCATAATCTTTTTTCTTCAAAGAAAACAAGCTTACTGACAGCCCTATGTCAGTGAGCTTGTAAAAACTTAATAATTTCGGTCGAAAAAGGCTCTGTATTATAGGTTGTATTATGATTCCCTCTCACAATACTGAGTTTTGCATCCTTAAAATAAGTCTGTAAAATCGCTGGGTCGCCGTTGTCTTTGTCTTCATCACCCGCAATAAGCAACACAGGTTTGCTAAACTTCTTCAAATCCTCTGGCGAGGTCACGGGTTGATATTTTTGTAGCAGCCCCAACGCAACAGTATCGGCATTGATAGATTTGGCATATTTTACCGCCCCTTGAGCTTCGGGATATAAGTGGAATTTGCCGTTGAAAGCAGCCGCAAACATGAGTCTTCTATCCCAATTTGGATTGGTAAAATGCTGACCCATTCCGCCTAAGACTACTTTAGCTACTCGCTTATCTTTCGTAATGAGCTTGGCCGCTACGATTGCCCCACGAGAATAACCCACTACTTCGTAAGCTTTTACTTTTAAGTCAGTTAATATGCCCATCACATCGCTTGTCTCAATCTCGTTGGCATAAAATTTATCTTCATGAGGCTTATCAGAGCGTCCGTTTCCTCTTAAATCAGGTACAATCACTCGATAGCCATTCTTCAGAAGGTCTTTATAAAGTGCTGTTTTTCGCCAGTTTGCCCCTGTATTGATAAATCCATGTAAGAGTACCACAACTTTTCCCGAACCCGAATCAGTATAGGCAATTCTGATTTTATCAGGTGCTTCATAGTATTTGAAGGTTTGAGCAAAACTATACGAGGTAAAAAACAACGTCAATACCACACCGAAGCAGCTAATCTGTTTTAAGCGTTTCATAATTTTAATTGAGGTTGAAAAGAGTTAGCAAGTTAAGATTTTTATCTTCTTAATTGGCCTATTCTTTCGAGTTTTATGGTAATTGGTATCTCTTGAAAAAATCCCAGATTACATCATTGGCGTTGATGGCTGTCGAAACATCGTCGGCGGCAGCTCTGGCTTTTTCGCCGCTTGGCCATGAATGTCCACCATCTTTTGTCAGATAAATTTCTACCGAGCTATTGGTGCAATTAACCCAGCGTGTTAGGGTATACTTCTCAAAATTTTGTACGGTTTTGGCTGTAATATTGCACGAATTATTCTTCAACCAAGCATTAATTCCCTGCTCAATCGGTGGAATTGTGAAACCCAAAGTGCTTTTTCCTCCATTATACGGCACTTTCGTATCTAAAACTGAATGAATATGCAAAACAGGCACTGGCCTTGACGAAACACACGGCTGAGTTGTAACCAACGCCCCTGCTACGGGTGCAATAGCCGCCACTTTATTGGATAATTCACACGCCAACCGATAACTCATCATCGCCCCATTCGACATGCCTGTTACATAAACCTTCTTACGATTCAATTTTAGGTAGGTTTTCAAAAGTTCATCAATCAATAAACTGATAAATTTAACATCGTCAATATTCTTTTCTACGGCATAATCGCAGCAAGTGCCTGCGTTCCAAGTTCTGGCTCTCAAGATTCCATCACTCTGTACACCCTCGGCATACACTATAGCAAATTTTTCTCTGTTGGCTTTTTCAGTCAAAAAATAGTTTTGCTCCATCTGAGCAGCACTACCACCTCCGCCGTGTAGGCCAATTACTAAAGCAAAATCAGATGCGTCATTGTAGTTTGGCGGAAGATTGAGTAAATACGTTCTGTTCAGTCCATCAACAGTCATAGTACCATTTACTCTAAATTCTTTAATCAAAGCAATTTTATCTCTAAGTCTCTCGCAACTAAAAATCGTACATGAAAAGCAAATGAGTGATAGGAGGATTTTTTTCATAAAGTTTCTTTGGGAGTAAATACACTTGTAAAAATTAGACCTTTTCGGCTGCGAAAGGTTTAATTGCTTTATACTTAATAAAAGGTAGAAAATAAGTATGAAATTTTAATCTCCATTTGCTTTATTTCTTTCGTTTCATCCTTACATTTGTAGCATATTTCATGCACGGGGTGCTGTAAAAAGCTGAGATGATACCCGAGAACCTGAACTGGTTAGTACCAGCGTAGGAATGCAGGAGCCAAACAAGATATTCGGAAGTAATGGCCTTAGTGCTTTGCCTGTATCTATATACGTTTTGAAACCTCATTTCGAGCATTCGGTGCAGAAATGAGGTTTATTTTTTATCAAAACTATTATGGAAGAATTAGAACTAAGCGAAAAAAGTTTGGTGAAGCCGCCACTCCGAAACTGGCAAGGCCGCAAAGAATGGTTTTTTAACCGTGAACACACCGATACCTACGAACTTTGGTACGAAGGCCGCTACAAACGAGCCGAAGTTTGGCAAAAGAAAATTATGGGTCGATTCGTGAAGTCTGACCCAAGAATTAAAACACTACTCGAATTTGGTTGCGGAACGGGCCGTTTTACTCGCTGGTGGAAAGACATCGGCATTGACGCTTCGGGTGGTGATATTTCTCCGTTTATGTTAGGACAAGCCGTTCATCTTTTTGGTGGGAATCTCGTATGGGCCGATTCTCATTTTATGCCTTTCAAAGACCATACGTTTGATGCCCTTGCGTTTATCACGACATTTGAATATTACCGTGACCCCGTACAGGTAATTCGCGAAGCTGCGAGAGTGGGTAAATATGGGATTGCATTCGGAATGATGAATCGTAATTCGCCAAAAGTAGTCAGACGACGAGTGCAAGAAGCATTTGGCAAAAATCCGTTTTATGTAACGGCTACTTTCTATACGCCCGATATGCTTACTAAGAAAATCCACGAGGCACTCGAGGGGCGTAGTTATACCATTGAGTGGCAAGCAACGGGTCTTCCCGAATGGTTTCCTGTGCAAGAATGGCACGTACCATATGGTGATTTCTTTGGTTTATTCGTACGCTTCAATGATGTGGACTAATGGAAAAAGTAGGTAAAATCAACGAAGAATATTTTAAGAAGGTAATCCTTCCTAATAGTGGTTTTAGTCGTAAAGAAGTATTGGTAGGCCCCAGCTTTGGCGTTGATGTGGCTCTTGTTGAGTTGCCCAACGAGATGGCTATGGCTCTTACCTCCGACCCACTGAGCTTAATTCCGACTTTAGGTTTACAGGAATCAGCGTGGCTTTCGGTGCATCTCATGGCCAATGACATTGCTACCACCAGTTTTGCCCCCATGTATCTACAAACTGTGCTTAATCTACCTACGAGTATCAGTGATACTCAGTTTAGAGAATATTGGCAGCACATTGATAGGTTTTGTAAGCAAATAGGCGTAGCAATCACGGGTGGGCACACGGGCAGCATTGAAGGCCAAAATTCGACGATTTCGGGTGGTGGAACAATGATAACGATTGCTCCAAAAAATAGACTGCTTACCTCAAATAATGCCCAAATCGGAGATTCAATCATCATGACCAAGCAATGTGCAATGTCTTCGGTGGCTATTTTAGCCATGTCGTTTCCTGAAACTATTCGTCAGAAATTAGGAACCGAAACCGCTCAAAAAGCGATAGATTTATTTTATCAAACGTCAGTCTTAGAAGAAGCTTCGGTTGTAAATACCCTCAACAACAAAGAGATTATTGTGAATGCCCTGCATGATGTAACGGAAGGTGGTGTGTTAGGTGCGGTTTTCGAGATGTCGGTAGCAAGTGGTTTGGGAGTTGAAATTCAAACGAATAAACTTAATGTATCGCCCACTGCAATTTCGGTTTGTGATTTATTTTCTCTCGACCCACGCTATTGTATTGGAGCTGGTTCAATGATTCTTTCGGTAAACAAACAACACGAAGAATTGGCTCTTTATGCCTTACGTGCCAATCAAATCGAAGCAAACGTGATTGGGCATTTTGTAGAGGCTTCAAAGGGGCATCAAATCATAGAAAATGATGAATTAAAACCAATGCCTTATTACGAAACTGACCCTTATTGGGCTGCATTTTTTGAGGCCCTTAAACGTGGTTGGCAATGAAAAAAAGTATTTATCTCATCGCCGACCCAGCCATCGAACCAAGTGTTTTGCTCAATAAAATTGAGATGGCTCTGAAAGGTGGCCTTTTTGCTGTGCAATTATGGAATAATTGGCAAAAAGTATCTAATAAAATCGAAATCATTACAAGTATTCACCAACTCACAAAGTTGGTAGATGTGCCTTTGATTCTCAACGAAGGTCAAGACTGCCTCGATTTACCTTGTTTTGAAGGAATTCATCTTGATTTACCTAATGATAAAATACAAGCCTATCGACAAAAACGGCCTGATTTAATCTGGGGACTCACTTGCTCAAACGAAACCGAAAAACTCATTTGGGCAGAGCAAAACTCGTTGGATTATGTGTCGTACTGCTCCATATTTCCATCGAAAACCAGTAATAGTTGTGAGCTTGTTAGTTTCGATACCATTTATGAAACTCGCCAGTTTTTTAGTCGAAAAGTATTTTTAGCTGGAGGAATTAATCAAAATACGATTCCAAATCTTAAAGATTTACCATTCGATGGTATTGCCTTAGTATCAGCCATTATGGACGCCGAAAATCCAACCGAAGCGGTATTGAATTATTCAGAAATCTTAAACTATTAAAGTCATGACCAAAAGTTTTTTTGATAAATTATGTTGCCCCTTTGATAAATCTGAGCTTTCGATTCAGGTTTTCACCGAAAAAGAAAATAACATCATTCATGAAGGACTTATCACTTGTCCAACTTGTAAGCGTTTGTATCCAATCATTCATGGAGTGCCGATTATGATACCCGATGGTTACCGTGAAGCACAGCTCGAAAAACCATTTTTCATTAAGTGGAAT
>JALQYE010000054.1 GCA_023254245.1 Emticicia sp. | reverse complement strand
TATTAAAAACTTTACTTTCAATAAAATTTTTATCTTTGTCAAAACCTTAAATCCTATTTTCAATCATTTATGGAAAATTCTACACAAGATAAAAGTAATTGGCTTCATGAACTATCAAGTCAAAGTTGGAACCTTGAACTTTTAGTTTCTGGAGCGGCCATTTTTTCAACTTCGTTTTTACCCGATTTAATCGAACAAGGTATTTCGTACTACTTTGAAAATTACCAAACTGGTAATGAAATAATAACAAATATAGTGTTGCCTACCCTTGCCTTTAGCTTTGCCAAAGCTTCGGCTTATTTATTGATTTTTACATTCTTTATCCATTTTATCTTGAGGGCTTTTTGGATAGCAATGCTTGGTCTTAGGGCCGTTTTTCCGCAGGGTATCAACTATGATAAGATTCCAAATACCAGCAACGAATTGAAGGAAACCTACAAGAAAAAATTTGGCACACTCGACGATTTTCTTGTTAGGTTAGATAAAATATGCAGCCAAATCTTTTCGATTGCCTTTATTTTGGTGCTTTTCAGCATTATGCTCACACTACTTTATCTGCTGGCCTTCCTGTTTAATGTAGTTCTGAAAACTTACAAACCCGAACTATACAACATCGTTAGTAAAGTCATCGGCGTGGCTTTTCTAATTTTTACTGGTTTTGCAATAGTAATAACCATGCTTGCTTCAAAAGAAAAATACCGTGAAAACCCCGTTGTCAGTAAATGGCTAAACGTCTATATAACAAGCACTACATGGATGTACGTCGGTATGTATAAACCGATTCAATATATTAACCTTGTCTTTTCGTCCAACTTACCTCGAAAAAAGTACTATTCATTGATGACTACCTTAATGATGTCAATGGCTGTGTTTGCGTTTTCTATTTATGTTCAAAAATTATTGCAGCACAACGAAGTTCCAATATTCGAATCTCGTAATTATTATTCGAGTGGTTCGGCAGAATATCGACTAAAATCAAACTATTATGATAATCTTCGAGCTGGCGATGATAATATCTGGAAAGCCAGTATTCAGTCGGACATAATTCAAGAACCTTTCATTAAATTATTTATCAATTATAATAAAGTACTCGATGCTGATTTAGCGAAAATTTGTCAAGAGCCTACAATCTCAGAGAAACTACCAAAGTATGAAAGACGTGCCTTGAAAGATAAAGTCCATCTTGAATGTTTAGGTCAGTATTTTCAGATTTCTCTCAACGATTCAACACTTAAACAATTTGATTTTATTTACGATAAACATGGTTCAGCTCAAACAAAAGGACTAACCACCTATTTGAGTAGTGAAAAATGCAAAACTGGGCGTAATACACTATATATCAAAGCATTACAAACTGATAGCTTACCCAAAAAAGTTTGGTCAGAATATATTACTATTCCGTTTTGGTATGCCAAAGACTAAGGAAAATTTGTTTAAGCAAACGCACCGCCATCAACTGCCATACAATGACCCGTAATGAAACTCGACTGCTCCGAGCAAAGCCAAAGAGCCACATCGGCCACTTCTTCGGGTTGCCCCATTCGTTTCATGCGTTGAAAATTGATGGCTTGTTGTAAAGCTTCGGGGTTTTCGGCTAACTTTCTGCGTCCGTGCATAATCATTGGTGTTTCGACGGCGGTCGGACAAATGGCGTTTACACGAATATTTTTGGTGGCATATTCAATAGCGGCCGATTTAACCAAACCATTTACACCGTGCTTCGATGCTGCGTAAGGTGAGTTTTCGGGTTGGCCAACTAAACCCGCTGCCGATGAAACACAAACAATGTTTCCACCACCTTGTTTCATCATTTGCTCTAACTGAAATTTTACGCAATACCAAGTCCCGATAAGATTTATCTGAATTTGATTTAACCAATCTTCTTCGGGGTATTCATGCACAGGTTTAGAAACTTTGCCAGCAATACCCGCACAGTTTACAGCACAATCAATTCTTCCATAAGTCTTTACGGTTATTTCGATTAAATTTACGACATCTGCTCGTTCGCCGATATTACACTTTATGTAAATATGGGAGTTTGGATTGGGGATTTCGGATTTGACAGAATCTAAGTTTGATAAATCTGCCAATACAACTTTTGCACCTTCTTGGGCAAATTTGATGGCCGTAGCACGCCCAATCCCTGATGCAGCACCCGTTACAATTACCACTTTATCTATGAATCTTTTCATCTTCAGCCTGTTTTTTTTGACACGAATAATTAGTTTCCGTCCGAAATCGTTGTGCCACCATCAACAATTATGTTTTGACCTGTAATAAAACCTCCTGCCTTTGAAGCAAGCATCACAGCCACTCCTGCAATTTCATCCACTTCACCCACCCTACGAAGAGGCGTTTGGCCTAAACGTTTTTTCATGAATTCTTCATTTTTTATCAGCGATTTCGAAAAAGGCGTATTTATCATACCTGGTGAAATGCTATTAACTCTGATATTATCGGGGCCGAACTCTACCGCCAAATTCCGAGCCAATTCAATCAAACCAGCCTTTGAAACGCCATAAAGCCCCAGCATTTTATTGCCTCTCACACCTGCAATACTCGCCAAATAAATAATCACTCCGTCTTTTTGTATTTGCATTTGCGGAAGTACCAATTGAGTTAAGTAAATAGCTGATTGAAGATTTACAGCCATCGTTTTTTCGAAATTCTCTTGATTAATTTCAAGAAAACTCCCCATTGGGGCAAGTCCTACACAGTTTACAAGAATATCAACTTTCCCGAAAGTTGATATTGCCTGCTTAAAAAGCGTATCAATGTCAGTTTTCTGACTCATGTCACATTCAACACCGATAGCCTCAATGTTCTCGGAACGGAATTCTTCTACCGTTCTGATAACTCCTTCGGTATCATTACTCGAAACTACCACTTTTGCACCGTGCAAACCCATTGCATAGGCAATCGCCTTGCCCATACCCGAAGTAGAACCTGTGATGAGAGCAGTTTTTTCAGATAAAGCGAAAAGACCAGCCCCCAAACCCCCAATGGGGGCTTTGTAATGACTTTGTTTGGTATTATTTTCCATAGAGTGATTTGAATCCCCCCATCGGGGACGGTCCGCCGCAGCGGTTAGGGGGCTTTTAGTGTAACATACATTCTTCCAAAGCTACGCCATTTACTTCATAAGGTTTTGCTTCGGTCAAGACAAAAACTATTCTGCAAATTTCATCAGCACTTGGGTTCCTCCATTGATGAATTGTTCCTCGTTGCACGATAACCCCACCTGCTTCGATGGTTTTATAAACCTGATTATCAAGCTCTAATTCAATTTTTCCACTGATTACAATTCCATAATCAATGCTACTCGTACGATGAAATGGCGATGAAGAATTGGGCAGCATATCTACTACCCGAATCACCGAACCACCTTTGAGTGTTGTACCTGCATCTCTGAGTCTTCCATCGGTTTCGTCATTACAATCGGCAGGCACGGTGGCGGTAGTCCAGATGGTGGTCATGGCCGCATCGCCCGTTGGAATCACGATTGTTTCGTAAGTTTCATCGGAGGTAAAAATGGCTGTACCATCAGTAGTGTGCCCCGTTACGACTCTTCTTATTTTATTATCCATTAAACAAATCTAATTTCTTGCAAAAGTATAAATCAATCTATATTTCGTACTATTCAAAAACCGACTACAACTATGCACTATCCGATTATTTCTCGCCAGTTAACACTTTTCCCGTAAATTCAATGACTAAATATTCAGAAATCATAAAGTGTAATATTTTTCTTACCTCAATTATAAATTCGAAACTCTTAGAAAAACTATCCAGCCGTTTCGTATGAATGTTCAGCTCCTATTGCTCTAAAAGAATGGATAAAAATACGAATCGAAGTAAATGGTGAAAAAGCCGAAATGTTTATCAACGATGCTAAATATTCAACATTTGTTGTTGAAAAAATGCTTGGAAGTAATAAAAAAGGATTTGTAGGTTTATTTGTTGATATTGCTACGACTGGTTATTTCAAAGACTTGAAAGTAACGAAAAAGGCATTGAAATCGAAAAAAGAAGGAGAGAAAATAAACGATATTTAAAATAAAAGCCTCTTTATTGAAGTCATTAAAAACTTCAATAAAGAGGCTTTTGAATTTACTAATTTTCACAGCCCACTTTAATCTCTGCCTTAAAAACTGAACCCGATGAAATGACTGTTCCAGGTAAAAGATTAATGGTTTTTAGCGAAAAAAACTTCACATTGGTTCCTGATGGAATTGATACATTCTGCTCCGTTTGAATATTAACAGCCGCCCGATTAATACCAGAACTCAGCACTTGATTGCTGAGTAATATATTTTGTAGGGCTGGCACTCCATTTTCGTCTATTTGCCCATTTCCGTTATTGTCTTTACCATCACACAACTCGGGGGCATTGGGATAAATGGTGGCATCGGCATCATTTATATCCGTCTTGTTTTTCACGTAACCTGCATTATTGGCACAGTTTCCATAAATACTCTGGGCGGCATCGCCAAAACCATCTCCATCTTGGTCACGATAGAGGGTAGAAATTTGCCCCGAAGCCGAACAAACGCCATTTTTAATTACGACCTTAAAATCAACAAAATTTCCTTTTTCGGCACTACAACTTGTCGGATTAGAAAACTCATAGCCTTGAATCCTCATTCGTAGGGGTTCTCCTACTCGCATATCAGCATCTGGGATTCTGAAACTTACGGTTGTCAATTGTCCCGCAGGATTCGCCGTTCCTACAAGTTCATTGTAGCCATCAAATTTTTTATCGTTATTAAGGTCGATGTAGATTCTGTAAGAAAGATTCGTCCAACCTGCATCAGGTGTACTACAATCAATACTATAGGTTGTATTCATTTGAAGCGAATCTAAAAGTGTTGCATACTTATCGGTATAATCGACACTCGAAATGCTGTATTCGGTAGTTTTATACCTGATTTTACTCACACGCTTATACCACGTTAAACCTCCCGAAAGCGTAGGCGTGCAATAGGCTTGACTCACTGAAAAGGTATATGTATTGCTATATAATGTTTCGGTGGGCGTAATAATTTTTAGCCTAAACTGATAGTTTGGGTTGGAAGCTATATCTATATTTTTGAAGACAAAAACCGAGTCTTTTAGATTAATATCTGCAATCGTTACTAAATCTGAGTTATTGAAATTACCGTTTCCATGCTCAACATACACTTGTGAAATTGTAGTGCCTAATCTTTTAATTTTCCCCTTTACTTCCCAAATATTTCCACTAATTGGATTTGCCGTAAGTGCCGAAGCCAAAGGAGCACCGCAGGTAAAGACTTCTACCTCAGCAATATTGAGCGAAGTAGCATCGTATCGTGCATTTTGTATACGTAAATATCTACCCATTGTATTTGGGGAAAACACAACATTCGGTAGTTTTTTACCATCAAGTTTGATTCTCCAAATCGAAGCATCGGCCAATGTTGTTGCTAAATTAGAAGAAGCAAATAGCGTTGACGAAATAAGAACATAAATACTATCCATTCGGCTTTCACAACAATCTGTTCGATTCCAAATGACAGCATCAGAAATTTTCGTAACCTGACCTAAATCTACTTGCCACCAATCGTTGGGAGCTAAAGCATTGGTATGTGCTACCGAGCCATTGCCATACACACCATCAAAATTTCCATCAACTGCTCTACTGGCATCTGCCGAGCCGTAGGTACTCACCTGTGTAGCGGTTTTCCGTAGGGCGATGTTCTCTCGTGCAGTTGTACAACTGACAGTCGTACCTACACAATTACAGTTTTCATTGATAAAATCACCGATGGTATTTGGATTTCCATCGTTACAAGGTTTTCTGTAATCGGAACAACCAATGTAAAATTGCTTTTGCAACGAACAATTGGCTTGGTCGGTAATGGTTAGCGTATAAACACCTGCCGAAAGTTGTGTAATTGAATCTATACCAATGCTTACGCCACTATTCCACTGCATGGTATAAGGGGCTGTTCCGCCCGAAACCGTAGCTTTGGCACTTCCGTTAGGTGTAAAGTTTGATTGATGGGTTGAAATATTTACACTAAACTTATCTTTTTGTTTGATGGCGAAAGCATAGGGTATTGAAGTGGTGCCATCGCTCACCGTGACGGTGTAATTTCCAGCCGATAAGTTATTCAAACTACTACTGGTAGCACCGTTGCTCCACAAGAATGTATAATTTCCGCTACCTCCAGTGGCTAAAACCGTAGCCGTTCCAGTATTTGCACCAAAACATTGAATCTCAGTGGTATTGACCGAAACGTTGAGTTTATTACTCACCACAGGAATGAGTTTCCAAACACCCGAAACGCCCGTTGAACAGTTGTTTTGCACAATAAAATTTCCATTGGAAGTGCCATCATTTTCTACCTGAAAACAAAGACCATTTAAGGGTTTTATTTTATAATTACTATTTCCTAAAGCTTCTAAAATAAATTGTTGATTCGAGCTATTTGCTGCCGACCAAACAATCAGTTGAGTACCCGTACTTGAACTTCCACCTGGCACATCAATACTTCGGGAAGCATTTTGTCCCATCACGATTCTAAATATATTATCGCCTTGATGATAGATATTCCAACGAGTGTTTGAGCTACTATCGGCCAAAGTTAGTTTTGTTCCGCTCGAAGAAGATGCTCCAACCGTACCGATATATTTACCACTATTTACATTTTGAATATGATACGTACCATTGGTAAAATTTGTGATACAGCCCAAATCATTTTCATCGTATCTGATGGTATGCTTTTTCCTTGATGAAACAGTGGCCGCCCTTTCTCGCCAAACACGTGCATTATCGGCGGTTGAAGCATTTCCTAATGGTAATCCAAGATTATCGTTGACCAAAGGTGTAGAGTAAAAATTGACGCTATTGCCACACATGTGAGTTCGAGAATTGCCATTATCGTAGCCTGCGGCATAGGGCAAAATACCTGGTGTACAGTGGTTACTACCTATATTATGCCCAATTTCGTGACGAAAAACCGCCGCCGAAGAATAAATACTATTGACCGAGGAATACCCTCCTACGCCGGCCCAACCACCTGCTTCGCCAGCCGCACCAGTTGGCACTTGAATAGAGGCAACAAAGTCGGGAGCGGTTCGGGTAATATCATCAGCAAACCACGTATAAAAATCTGATAAAACACTCGTAACTACGCCAGGATTATGAGAGTCGATTCCTGTTCCAACCAAACGAACGTAAATATTGGTTACCAAAGAATTGGCTAATCCCATATTAACCATTTCTATCAACGATAGTGCGTGGGCATCAATATCGCCAGCAATGGCTGCGGCTCCGTAGCTATACCCAACAAAGACATCGGCCACGTATTTGCCCGAAGCATCTTTTTCTTCACACCCCGAAATTGCTGCTAAAGCAGATTCTTCGGCACGAAGTGCTATATTTTCACAGAAGTTTTTATTCGCTGCCCATTCAGTTACTCGATAATCGTCCGTATTATTTGTAGGTTTTATTTCAAACGAACCCTGTGAAGTATTGATTTGAGCAATAATTTTATTGTTTGCAGGATTGTAAATAATGATTACGTCTCGATAATGTGCCAAATGAGAAAACTTTGTATCATTGCTTCGACCCTTATAAACTTCAAGATTTTTGTAGGAAGTTCGTTGAGAAGGGTCGAGTTTAACTGGAATCTTCAGGTTATCAAAAAGATTAAAGTTGATTTCAGTAGGTAAATTAAATCGTTTTCCTACTTCCAATTTAGTATTGATTTTTAACTGAGCAGCTCTTTTTTCTCCTTGCTGAGTTTGTATCAAGGAGCTTCGTACATTTGCCGCATTGGGTATGAATAAATCTGGTACTTGCTGAGCAAAAGCCAATGAAGGAATTACTAAGGCCAAAAAAGTAGTAATTAATCGAAAATAGGTAAGTACAGCGTTTAGGGTAGCCATTACGTTTTAATAATAGGTATTTCTCAAAATAAAGAAGTAAATTTATGTTCTTTTTATGAGAAAAATCAGCATACTCAAGAGTTGATTTTTATTTGCAGTAAAAAAGTTATTGTGAGGTGGTATTTGTAAGAGTTAGATAAAAAATCATGGTAAAAGATAATTGAAAGACTTCAATCAATACTTTTTACCATGATTTTGCTAAATAGATATGCCTTTATTTACTCTGCTCAATAATTTGTCGGAGTTGCTCAATTTCTACTTCAGTAGGCATTGTGAGCGGAGGGCGTACATCGCCCGCACTTTTACCGATTAGCTTGGCTCCTGCTTTTATCAAACTTACTGCATAGCCACTTTTGTTACTACGTAAACGAACCAACGGAATGTAGAATTTCTGGGTAATTTCTTCAACGGTTGCTTTATCGCCCGCACGCAAGGCTTTATAAAATTTATTGGCGAGTTCTGGCACAAAATTAAACGCTGCCGACGAATAAGTATTCACTCCGATTGAGAGATAGGCTTCGGCAATAATTTCGGCCGTAGGAACTCCGCCAATGTATGAAAGGCGTTTGCCAACGGTTTTGATGGTATCGTTCAAATCTTGCATATTGCCAGTACCATCTTTCAAACCTATAAAGTTCGGGCAAGCATCGGCCAATTTTTTAATATAATCTGCCGATAAAACACCATTGCCACGATTATAGTAAATAACTGGTAATGAGGTGTTTTGTATGATAGTTTTTGCATATTCATAAACACCATCTTGTGGGCATTCGGTGAGGTATGGCGGAAAAAGCAAAATGGCATGAACACCAGCTTTTTCAGCTATCTTTGTAAATGTCTTGGCTTCTGCGATACTTCTTCCTGCACTGGCAATTACTGGAACTCTTTCAGCCACTACTTCAACGGCAATAGTTACAATTTGCTCATACTCATCGACCGTAATTGAAAAAAACTCGCCAGTTCCACCTGCCACAAAAACCGACGAAACATCATGGCTCACAAACCATTCTACACGTTCGGCAAAAGTTTTAGCGTTAAACTCACCGTTTTCGTCAAAATCAGTAATCGGGAATGAAAGAAGCCCGTCTTCGAGCGATGATTTTATTTTTGATAGTTCCATTTTTGAATTTGTTTATCCCGTAGAGACAAGGCATGCCGAGCGACGGTCGCCTTGTCTCTACTATTTTAATTTCACACCCACAATCAGCGTGATTCTAAATAATTTTCTATGTTTTTCAATACTTTCGCCGAAAGTCTGTCAAAAGCGGCATCTGTCATTCCAGAGGTTTTTGGCGAATAAATGGTATTCGAAAATTCTTCAATATCTTCTATTCCAAAAGCTCCATCATGGTCGAAAATTGCAAAGTTTCCTGCTTTATTTGACCAATTTTTCAAAGCATCCACTTCAAATGTTGGACCAACCGAAGTGTTTATAAATACACTATTGGGTTTCATCAATTCAAACTCATTTTTACCGATAATTCGGTTATTTCTCGGCAAATGTGTGCTTACAACATCGCTTTCTTGAAGAAGTTTTTCTAAGGATACAAAGACCAAATTTTCATTTTCGATGGCAGGCTTTCGAGTACGACTGAAATACAATACTTTCATACCAAAAGCTAAAGCAGCACTCGCCAACATTTGCCCGACCGTTCCCATGCCAATTATACCCAAAACCTTGCCTTTTAATTCAGTTTGCAATGGTTTCCATTGGTATTTACCTAAACCTTTAGCCAATGAAATAAGTTGAGAAATGATAAATTCTACCACTCCTTCATCGCCGTAATCTCGAACACCTTTTACAATAATGCCTTGATTTTCAGCAAATTCCACCGCTACATTGGCTGATTTTTTGTCGATTAAGCTACAACACATCCCAATATATTTCAATGATTTTGCTTGCTGAATAGCTTCAGCATTGATGGGAGTTTTCCAACTTACAAGCAGACAATCCGCTTCAGTAATTCTCTCGATAATCTCCTGATTTTCAGCGGGATAATCATTGAAAATACGAACGGGCATTTCTGAATAATCGGATAATTTTGCTAAAGCCCAATTAGTCAAGCGAGTATTATCAACACAGACGATTTGTTTGAATTTTTTCATTGAAAATTGATTTCATTCTACCAACGTGTTGCCATAAATTTCCAATCGGGTTGTACTTTTTGCATTTCTATTTCATCGTTGCGTTTGGTTAGTCCGCATTTTTTATAGTTTTCGTGCAATTTTGCTAAAGCAACTCTATCCAATTCAACACCTAAACCTGGCCCAGTTGGCACCGCTACTGCTCCATCTTCAAACTTCATTCGTCCACCCACAATAATCTCATCCGATTGCCACGGGTAATGCGTATCTAAGGCATATTCAAAGTTTGGAATCGCTGCACCGAGATGCACCATTGCCGCCAACGAAATACCCAAATGCGAATTGGAGTGCATAGATAATCCTCGACCAAAAGTCTCACAAACACTCGCCAATTTCATTGACTCTTGTAATCCACCCCAAAAATGGTGGTCAGATAAAATAATATCTTCCGAACCTAACTGCACACTTCTCGGGATGTCCCCAAAAGAAGTCGTACACATATTAGTAGCCAAAGGCGTTTTCAAGGCTTTTCTTACGGCAGCCATGTTTTCTTGTCCACGGCAAGGGTCTTCCAAGTATTCAATGATACCTTCCATTTCTTTACCGTATTTGATGGAAGTTTCGACAGTCCAGAGAGCATTTGGGTCAATCCGCAAAGGCGTATCTTTACCAAATGCTTCGTGTAAAGCCAAAATAGCATCTACTTCTTGGCGGGGTTCAAACACGCCTCCTTTGAGTTTAATCGACTGAAAACCAAACTCTTGGCACATGGCTTTAGCTTGTACAACAATTTCGGTTGGATTCAAAGCACTTGCTTGACGAGCGGCCGCCCAACCTGTGGCATTGGGGTCTGTGCCGAACTCCAATTCTCCACCTGCACCTTCGTATTTATAAAAAAGGTAGGCCGAAAATGGCACAGCATCACGGCGTTTACCACCCAATAAATCGACTACTGGACGATTAATTATTTTACCGATAATATCTAAACAAGCCACCTCAATCGAACTAAATACATGCACAACCGTGCGTTGGTCCCAAGGTGTGAAACCTCTATCAGCAGGTTTTTCGGTTCCGAATTCGGCCAAAAGAATATCTCTGATTTTATTGATTTGGAAAGGGTCTTGACCAATAATGAGCGGTTTGCTTCTTTCCAAAGCCTTATCGATATCAATATTTCCGGGAATCTCACTGACTCCACTAATATTATCTTCAGTGACAAGTTCTACAACCGTACGCAAGGCATAAGGAGCATGCAAACCTGCGGCATTCAATAAGGGAGGGTCAACCACCGCAATGGGCGTAATGTGGAATTCTTTGATTTTTGGAAATTTCATTTTATATATAAGTTTTAGCGAAGGTATCGCTAAAAGCGATGCCTTCGCTTGAATAATTACGTTAAAGGTCCAGGGTTAAAAAGTACCAAATCATTATAAAGTCCCAATTTATCGGTGGCTACTTTTTTATTTCCGCTGGCTATTTCAAGAATGAGTTGGAATAATTCCCAGCCCATTTCTTCGATAGTTTTTTGTCCGAAAGCTACAGGCCCAGCGTCAAAATCTATCAAATCATGCCAGCGATTAGCTAATTTTGAATTAGAACTTACTTTTATTACGGGAACCATATTTAAGCCATAAGGCGTACCTCGGCCCGTAATGAACACGTGCATATTCATGCCTGCAGCTAATTGGAGGGTTCCACAAGCAAAATCACTGGCAGGAGTAGCTACAAAATTCAACCCTTTTTTACGTACCTTCTCGCCCGGTGAAACTACATCCACAATCGTGCTCGTCCCCGATTTCACGACAGAACCAAGGGCTTTTTCTACGATATTACTCAAACCACCGCCTTTATTACCTGGGGTTGTATTGGCACTTCTATCTGCTTGTCCTTGACTGAGGTAATTGTCATACCAAGCCATTTCGTCTTTGAGTTTCTGGGCTACCTCGGCACTTTCGCAGCGAGGAACAAGTAAATGTACTGCATCACGCACTTCGGTAACTTCTGAGAAAAAAACTGTTCCGCCACCTTTAACAATTAAATCTGCCGCAAAACCAGCCACTGGGTTACCCGTCAAACCCGAAAAAGCATCACTACCTCCGCATTGCATTCCTACTACTAAATCAGCTACCGAACAGACTTCTCTTTTACGTTGATTGAGTTTTTTGAGATGCTTTTCAGCCATTTCCATGATTCCATCAACCATTTCATAAAAACCCTCGAATTGCTCATCTTGAAGATAGAGTATGGATGACTGGTTATTGGTAGATTGGTTATTGGTCAATTGAGTATTAGAAACAAGTCCACCATTAACCAATTCACCATTTTCTGGTAACAATCTTTCTGGTCTTAACTTCTCACAACCTAAACCAATAATCATTATTTCGCCACCAAAATTGGGGTTTTGAGCAATGTGTTTGATTGTGCGAATCGGAATAATGGCAGCGGGTGCATCAATGGCAATTCCACAGCCGTAACTATGATTAAATGCTACTACATCATCGACATTTGGGTAAAGTGGAAGTAATTCTTTCCTGATTTTATTTTCTATAAAATTCGTAATTCCTGCTACACATTGTACGCTGGTTGTGATGCCTAAAATATTTTTAGTACCCACGCTGCCATCGGGGTTTCGATAGCCCATGAAATGCCCCCTAACACCCGATGGGGGAATGTTCTTTGTAACAAAAGCTCTCTCATCGGGGGCGGGGGGGGCTATATCCTCTAACTTTGGCGGTTGAGGCATATTAATATTGGTTTCATTTATCCAACTTCCTTTTTCGATAAATCTGTTTGCATAACCAATAATTTGCCCATAACGAATGATTTCATCTCCTTCGTCCAACGATTTCAAGGCTACTTTATGACCCATTGGAATATCTTCTTCCAATACAACTCCATCTAATACAATCGCCCCACGCTTCAATCCAGTTGGGTTTGCTACTATAGCTACATTATCATTTGGTGTTGTTTTTATTACCAGCCCCCCAGCCCCCAATAGGGGAGTTTGAGTATTGTCAGATTGAGTATTAAAATTCATAATTATAAGTTTAAAATTCCCCCATCGGGGTTAGGGGCTACACCATTGGGAAAATCCAAGCGGCTATCATTGTCAGAATTACGCCTGCTAAGCCCATCAAACTCTGCATTGGAGCAATTGTTTTGAGGGCTTCTTGCTCAGTTAAATTTGAGGTTTTACACATAATCCAAAAACCTGCATCGTTCATCCACGGAATAAGTTTTGCTCCACTTCCAATTGCCAAACACAAATACACGGGGTGAAAACCCAAATTAGCATTCTGTGCCATTCCTGCTAAAATACCCGAAGCAGTTATCAAAGCTACCGTAGCTGAACCTTGTGCTGTTCGCACAACCATCGTAATAAAAAACGCCAAAGGAATCAAAGCCATTTGGTAATCTTTCGTCAAATCAGCAATTCGGCTGCTAATACCTGTCTGCTGCAACATTCCACCAAAGGCTCCGCCTGCGGCAGTAATTAAGATGATACCGCCGCCACTTGCTAAGGCCGTTGAAGTAAAAGCCAATATTTTATCTTTACTTGTTTTTTTCTGCTTTGCTAATACCAAAAGAGCGAAAAGCCCGCCCATGAGAAGAGCAATATTTTTATCGCCAAAGAATAAAACGATATCTAAAACTGTATTTACAATCGGGATTTCAGTCAAAGGTTTATCAGATTTATGAAATGCCTCTACCGCCGAGCGGATACAAATAGTTACTAAAGGAAATGCTGCTGGCAATAAAGCCCAACCCAGCGAAGGCAGCTCACTATCATCTTTTTCGGCAATGGCAGCAATATCTTCCAATCGAGCATCGGGCGAATCTCTTAGTGGAATATCAAACTTTCTATTCAAATATTTAGCGATAAAAAAACCAATGGTTATTGTACAAAGTCCCAACAGCATTCCACAAACCATCAATAAACCGATTGGTACATTGAACGAACTTACCAAAATCAAAGGGCCAGGCGATGGCGGTACATATGAATTGGCCATTACGGCACCTGCAATTACGGAAAGAGCCAAAAGCAAGTAGTTTTTCTTCAATCGCATACCCATTGCTTTGGCCAAAGGCATCATCAAGAAGATAACGGTATCAACAAAAACTGGAATAGTCAAAAAGAAACTACTTAGAATAAAGCCCAATGGTGCATTTTTTTCACCTGTTACTTTAAGCATACTTCTAATGATTTTCTCGGCAGCACCGCTATCGAGCATGGCTTTGCCAATAATAGCCGCCATGGCAATCAGAATTCCTATTTTGGCACAAGTATTACCAAATTCGGTTCCGATGCGTTCGCCTATACTTTTGTGGGCTTGCTTGAAAGCATCAATAGCCGTTACACCCTTTGACAAATAATATTGTTCGACCAATTCGACAGGAGTAAGTAAAGCAACCGCCAATGCAGCTAAAAGAAGTGCCAAGAATGGATGTAGTTTAAAGCCAATAATTCCGCCAACAACAATAACAACGCCAACGAGTAGGATAAGTATAGGGTCTGCCATAGTAAAGTTTATAGGATTGAATTCTTGACAAATGTATATAAACTAAGTCCTATTTTCTATTAATATAATGCCAAAATATGATACTTTTTGGACTATACTACACGTAGGCATTTTGTTTTGAAAAAAATAATTGCCGCATAAACACTCGACATCGGTATTTATGCGGCAAAATAATAACTCTGATTTGGCTGCTTTACAAACCCGTAGCTCTTTCTTGAGCCTCGGTATATCTGGCTCCAACTACTTTTACAGCCTCCGAGGCCGCAGTCAATTCATTGAGCTCTTCGGTCGAAAGCTGAATACTGGCAGCACCAATATTTTCAATCAACCGATGAAGTTTAGTTGTTCCTGGAATTGGTACTGTCATTGGGTTTCGAGCTAAAACCCAAGCGAGTGCAATTTGAGCGTTTGTAGCATTGTGTTTTTGTGCAAAACCAGCAATTACATCGACCAATGCTTTATTGGCTATGCGTGCCTCTTCTGTAAATCTTGGAATAATGGCACGAATATCTTGTGGTTCAAACTTACGCTTCTCATCAATAGTACCTGTTAGAAAGCCTTTTCCGAGCGGACTAAATGGTACAAAACCAATGCCTAATTCTTCAATGGTTGGGATAATTTCATTTTCATGATTACGAGTCCAGAGTGAATATTCGCTCTGCAAAGCCGAAACTGGCAACACCGCATGGGCTTTTCTGATGGTCTTGGCTCCCGCTTCCGAAAGTCCGAAATACTTTACTTTTCCTGCTTGAATCAGGTCTTTTACTGCTCCTGCTACATCTTCGATAGGTACTTTGGGGTCAACTCGGTGTTGGTACAATAAATCTATACATTCAACTCCCAGCCTCCTTAAAGACGCGTCAACAACTTTTCGAATATTGTCTGGATGCGAATTTACGCCTACCATTTTTCCATCTTGAATATCAAAGCCAAACTTCGTGGCTATAACAATTTCTTGATTTTTGAAAGGTTTTAGGGCTTCGCCCAAAATTTCTTCATTATCAAAAGGCCCATAGACTTCTGCTGTATCAAAAAATGTAACTCCTTGCTCAACAGCCTTTCTAATTAAATTTATCGAATCTTCTTTTGGCGGAAAAGGAGCATACGAAAAGCTCATGCCCATACAACCCAAGCCGATGGTCGATACTTCAAGGCCTTGATTTCCTAATTTTCTTTTTTCCATATTTTTAATGTTTTTATCTTCGACAAAGTTCTGAATAATAGTTAAAGTTTGGTAACCAATTTCAAACACTTATTTACGAAAATCAAACATTTACCTTCTCTTCAAATAAGTCAGCTCAGACATTTATTCTATTTTCTTTCATCCGTTCTTTTTTCTACCGAAAATCTTGATTTTGAACCTTATAAAAAATACACAGACCGATAAAAAAATTGAGCAAAAGAAAGTCATAGTAATTGTTTCATTTGAATAGAAATTTAGTTGATTTTTTTGTAAATCTTCTTAAAGTTGTAATTCAGAGTAACATTCCACATAAAATCTTTATTACCAGGTATATTAGAGGTAAAAGTCTGATTAATGGTTGATTGTAAACTAAACGGAAGTTTTTTGTGAAATAAAGCTCCAGTAACCGTCAAATAGTCGCCTCGATACCCATCGGTATATAAAAAATAAACGGATGGAAATAGGTTAAAGCTGAGGTTTTTACCCAAACCAATGTTGGTAATACTGGTATTCAAAAATAAAGCACGTGTTAGTTGAGGACCATGTTTTTGAAGCCCATTTCCTTGCAAATACATGGCACTTACGCCAAATTTATTATTAAACTGATAACTTGGCACTACCTCAAAAGCAAAAAAACGAAGCATTTCGGTAATCTCTTTTGTAGTTCCGTTTTCGTTATCTATTCGGCGGATAAGCGTAAAAGCAGGGTGAGCACCAACCCTCAAAGTAAACTTTTTGTTATCGACTAATCGGTAACGCAACCACCAAATCAACCCACCCTTTTGTGCATCTGGTACTAATCGAATATCAGGGTCGAAGCTAAACCTTTTTTTTCGAAAAGATAAATTAGCAACAAAAGCCGAGTGATTCAGCGAGAAAGTTGGAATAATAGAAAACCCATTATTAGTAAAACCAACCGACCCCGAAAAAGAAGAAATATTATTGGTACTATCTGATGATTGGGCAACTGCAAATGAAAAAACTAAGGAAAATAAAAGAATGTATAAATGCTTCATCTAAAAGGTATTAAGTAATTATAAGATATTAAACCACAAAATTACTCTTCCCCTATGCTATTAGTTTTATACATTTTACGGTTTTACTTACCAATTTTACAGATAGCCAATTAAATACTAATTTTTATCTATAGTTTTGAAGAAAAAAGCTAATGATAATTTTCGATACCATAAAAAAATATAGCGAGATGTTCAGCAATAAAACGCTGCACCCACTCATTAATATCGTCGATTTAAACAAGTCTAAGCCATTGCCTCGGCCTAAGTTTACCATCAATTTTTACGCTATCATAATCAAAGATACTCGGTGTGGCGATTTACGATACGGCAATCAATACTATGACTATGACGAAGGTACGCTTGTTTTTTTTAGCCCAAATCAGATAATCACGAGCGAACCCGAAGGCGAATTACATCAACCTTTTGGCACTGCTCTTATCTTTCACCCTGACTTTATTGCTGGCACAAATTTGGGCAAACAAATCCATGAATATTCTTTCTTTGGTTATCAATCAAATGAAGCTTTACATCTTTCAGAAAAAGAAAGAAGTGTGGTGAATCAATGCTTCGATAATATTTCGACCGAAATTAGCCAAAACATTGACCGACACAGCAAAAAATTGATTATTGCCAACCTCGAATTATTATTAAAATACTGCACTCGCTTCTATGACCGTCAGTTTATAACCCGTGAAAACGCCAATCAAGGAATTATTGAACGATTTGAAACAATGCTCAATGAATATATTTTTAGCGAAAAACTGAAAATAGAAGGACTACCTTCGGTAGCATATTTTGCCGATGAATTGCATCTTTCGGCCAATTATTTTGGAGATTTAATTAAAAAGGAAACTGGCAAATCGGCACTGGATTTTATTCATCTTAGGCTCTTAGAAACTGCCAAAGAAAAAATTTTAGATACTACCAAATCAATCAGTGAAGTAGCTTTCGATTTAGGATTCAAGTATCCTCAGCATTTTACGAGGCTTTTTAAGCAGAAAGTAGGGATTTCGCCTAACGAATATAGAAGTTTGAATTAAAAGCCACCAATATCTCAACAGATATCAGTGACTTCTAATTTAGACTCAAAGGTCTCTTTTCTTCAAAGCCTTCACTGCAAAATCTGCTGCACGAGCAGTAAGTGCCATGTACGTAATTGACGGATTTACGCACGAAGCCGAAGTCATGGCAGCACCATCGGTTACGAAAACATTTTTGCAATCATGCACTTGATTGAAGGAATTTAGCACCGAAGTTTTAGGGTCACGACCCATGCGGGCAGTTCCCATATCGTGTATGCCCAAGCCCATGTGTGTTGGACGGTCGTAGGGCGTAACGTTTTTAAAGCCAGCCGTTTCGAGCATTTCTACGGCTGATGCAATAATATCTTTACGCATGGCCCAATCGTTTTCAACAAATGCGGCATCGGTCACAATCATCGGGATTCCCCATTTGTCTTTTTTCTCAGAGTCGAGATAAATTCGGTTGTTTGGATTTGGCAAAATCTCGCCAAAACCGCCAATACGAATCGACCAAGGGCCAGGCTTAGTTAGGCCTTTCTTGAAGTCTGCCCCAAAACCATCATTTGTAACGCCACTTTCCCAACCTTCTCGGCTTGCTCCACCTTGGTAGCCAAAACCTCTCATATAAGCTGTTTGCTTATCATTGCCCCAGTTTCTGAAACGAGGAATATACATCGCATTGGGGCGTTGTCCGTACACATAATCATCTTCAAAACCTTCCACACTTGCCTGTGCTCCTGACCCCAACTGGTGGTCCATTAGGTTTCTACCTACTTGGTCGCTATCGTTACCAAATCCATTCTGAAAACGATTCGACTTTGAATTGAGCATCAAGGCCGCCGTATTAATAGAACCTGCATTCAAGAAGATAATTTTAGCAAAATATTCTTCGGTTTGCATGGTGTTTTGATTAATAATTTTCACACCGCTGGCTCGTTTTTTTTGCTCGTCATAGATAATTTCGGCCACAATAGAATCGTGCAAAATGCTCAAACGATTGGTTCGCATAGCCGCAGGAATTGAACCCGACAACGAACTATAATATCCGCCATACGGACAACCTCTTTGGCATTTGTTTCTGTACTGGCACGATGCACGCCCCAGAGAAGTATGAATATCTTGTGGCTGTGTAAGATTAGCTACCCGACCAACCGTAACAGGACGGTTAAATCTTTCCATCATTTTGTTTTTGAAATGAGCTTCGGGAGCAAACAAGGGCATTGCTGGCAAGAAATGGCCATCGGGCAAGACTTCTAAGCCTTCTTTTTGCCCACTTATACCCACAAATTTCTCTACGTGTGTATACCACGGTTCTAAATCTTCGTAGCGAATCGGCCAGTCAATACCAATCCCTTCTTTGGCATTTGCTTCAAAATCATGTTTTCCCCATCGGTAAGACTGACGCCCCCAGTGCATTGATTTTCCTCCCGTATGATACGCACGAATCCAGTCGAAAGCACGTTTTTCGATGTATGGGTTTTCTTTATCATTTGTCAGATGATTTACTACTTCTTCGCTTCCAAGTCCCCAAAAACGGCTATTTGCCCAACGTTCTTCGGCCGAAATATTGGAAGTTCGCCCTCGATGTTCAATTTCCCAAGGTTGTTTCATAGCGGTATCGTAGCCTTCGATGTGCTTGATTTCATGGCCACGCTCTATCATTAAAACTTTCAGACCTCTTTCGGTTAGTTCTTTTGCCGCAAAACCACCCGACATTCCCGAACCAACCACAATGGCATCGAACGTATTATTCTTAGTTGCTTTTATATTCAAATTCATGATTCTAAATTAGTTATTGGTTATTGGGTAATTAGTGAATTAGTATTTAGGAAAGTATTAGTTTCTCTAATCTCACTACACTTATCACTCAATAAGCGTATGCTTTTTGGTTAGGTTTTAGCTTGATGAGTTCGAGTTTTCCTGGAATTTGTACGTATTCAAAAGAGGCTTTCAAACCAGCCTCCGATGTAAAGTATCCCAAGAGCGTAAGTTCTTTTATCAATCGCCAAAAAGGCGTTATTTTCCCAGTCATTTTCTTAGTTTCTTGCTCCAATAATTTCAGTACTCCCCTTCTTTCATCAGTATTTAGTTCTAAGAACTTTACTTTCTCCATCGAAGCCAAGCCTTCCAAAAAACTCTGCTGCTCAGGTGCTTTGTAGCAATCTTTCAACATCATTTCTATAAAAGCAGGCACACCCACGTCTTTCGCTCCTACGGTATCTGTTTTAGGAATGATTAATTCGGCAATTTCTGCAACAATTTTTTGCTGAGTACTGTTCAGGCTGAAAGCCGCAACACTGACATTGGGATTTGTAGCATTTTCCCAATTATCCATCGCCATCAGTGTTGGTGCAGAAAATGTCCCACCCAACATCAAGGCTACATTTTTTATGACTTCTCGTCTGTTCATCTTAGTTATTTAGAATTGAATAATTTTAAGAAACAAATATATTTATTCAATTTTACAATTCCTTCATGACCAAACAATTATTCGTGTTAAAAACACACTTATTTTTCTTTGATAATGATAATTGAAATCAATCAAAAATAAGTTTCCTTCATAAAAATGTAGTTTAATACATTTTTATGAAGGAATACTCTTTTAGGTGAAGAAATTCAAAACTCCTTCCGAAACTTCACAGGGCTTAGATTTGTATGCTTTTTGAAGAAATTATTGAAATGCGTAACCTCAGAAAAACCAAGTGCAAAAGCAATTTCTGAGACATTCCAACGGCTTTGTTTCAGCATAATTTTGGCTTCTTGCAGCAGGCGTTCGGCAATCAGTTGAGACGTAGTTTTACCGCCAGTCTCTTTTACCGCTCGGTTGAGATGATTGACATGCACATTGAGTTGGTCGGCAAAATCTGAGGCAGTTCGTAGCTTAATTTCGGTATGGTTTTCGTCAATCGGAAACTGGCGTTCGAGCAGTTCTAAAAAAAGCCAATGAATTCGCTGTGAAGCATTGATTGGTAACTGCTCAATGCGTGTCGATGGGCGAGTTTTCATAGCATAATGAATCAATTCATAAATCTGATTTCTGATAGCGTCGTATTTATGAATGTACTCTGAGCTAAGTTCGGTTTCTATTTTTTCAAAAATCCCACATAAATAATCATATTGAGCATCATCTAACTCAAAAACATGTGTGCCTGTTGGCTGAAAAACCTCATATTGAATCAAATTGCCGAACTGATTAAAAAATCTATCATTGAAAATAACATAAAAGCCTGAAACCTCACCCTCAATATGTTCCCATTTGTATGGAATAAAAGGATTTGAGAAAACAAGGGCTTGTTTCTCGAACGAAAAAACCTTATCGGCATAATGAATACGGCTACCACCTCGACAAAGCGTAACCTTAAAAAAATCACGTCGGCGATACGGCACTGGCTTCGTGGCAGGGTGCGGTAATCTGAACACATTTACATGCCCAATATCACGACCAAGATTTTCGGGAATCCAATCGAATTTCCGTTTGTAAAATTCTTCAAGCGACTCGAGTTTTCCGTTATTTCCCATAGAATTACAAACGATAATTTAAGCCAACATTCCAAACCACATTATCACCCGCAATGGTTGATTTTAGTTTGCGTGTAAATATGGTCGATACATACACGGGCGTTTTTTTTCGATTAAAACTAAGCATTTGACTGTAATAAGTACCTTTTTTATCATCTAAAGTTAGATAAAAAACTTGCGGAAAGAAACCTAAATAGTAGTTTTTCGAGATTTCGATATTCGGAAAGCGTGGTTGAAGCGAAACATAAGAACTTTTCTGAACGCCATAATTTTTATCTAAACCTTTTGAGCCTAAGATGTGTAAACCCACCGAAAATTTTGCAGAATGATGCCAAACTGGCACAAATTCGGCCGCAAAAAAACGATTGGCAACCCATCTATTTTCTAAGTTTCCGTTGATTGTCACTTGGCTCGGGCGAACTACATACGAAGGATGAGCCCCTACGTGCCAACTAAAATGCTCGGTTCGCTTAGGTCGATATCTCAGCCAAAAAATATACGACCACGGCTCACCGTTGAGTCTCCAGCGAAGTTCGGGTTCAAAGAAAATATGTTTCTTACCAACTGTCAAATTGATAATGGCAGCGGGTTTTCCGAGCATTAGATTTGGGAATAACGATACGCCATTATTGGTTACTTGAATATTAGCCGTTGCGTGCAGCGGCTCTGTTTTTTTGAGTGAATCTGTTTTTTGGGCAAAAGCACCAACATTACAAAAAAGAAATAATAGGAATAGTTTTCCAGAGGAGAGGCTTCTATTTAGGTAGTACATTTTAATAAAAATAGGTCTGATTTAACACCACAAAATTACTACTTTAATCTCAAGTACCTTTAACTAAATTCAAAGGAAAACTTACGAAAATCAAACAGTAATGGTGAAACAAAAATAGCTGAGTTTCAGAAACTCAGCCATTCGATAAAAACAATAATCTTAACATTAATTAACACTCAAGGCATCACGCAAAATCGAGAAAGATTTTAGTTTAGCATCTAAATCAAAAATATGCGAGGCTACCATTAACTCATCAATGCCTGTTTCTTCGATAAAAGTCGAAAGATTTGCTTGAAGCGTTTCTTTACTGCCATAGAACGTACAGGCAAGCATTTGATTAACGGCTTGTCTCACTTCAGGAATTTGATACACTTCTGGTAGTCTATCAACAGGCCTCAAAGGTTTACGTTTATTGGTGATAATACCCACAAAAAGGCTAATAAGTGTATTTAGAAGTACATTGGCTTCTTCATCTGTATCGGCTCCTAAGACATTTACGCACGCCATTACATAAGGCTTTTCTAAAACCTCCGAAGGTTTAAAATTATCACGGTAAATCTTAATGGCTGTTCGAAACTGAGCAGGTGCAAAATGCGAAGCAAAAGCATAAGGAAGTCCCATTTCGGCTGCCAGATACGCACTATCGGTACTCGAACCCAATATCCAAATCGGAATATCTAAACCTTCACCTGGAAATGCTCTTACTCGTGCATCACGGTTTTCTTCACTAAAATAGGCTTGTAGTTGCCTAACATCTTCTGGGAAATTATGAGCAGTTTCTTGATTTCTACGCAAAGCCATTGCCGTGAGTTGGTCGGAGCCTGGAGCTCGACCTAAACCCAAATCAATGCGATTAGGGTAAATAGTTTCTAAAGTCCCGAACTGCTCGGCAATAACCAAGGGACTATGATTGGGCAACATAATTCCGCCCGAACCAACACGAATTGTATTTGTTTTTCCTGCCACGTGACCAATCAAAACTGATGTTGCCGAACTTGCAATGTACTCCATATTGTGGTGTTCGGCCATCCAAAT
>JALQYE010000053.1:3423-23328 GCA_023254245.1 Emticicia sp. | reverse complement strand
TATTTGCGTATTGTTGCGTAAGGTATCAGTGGTTGGTTTGGTTACATCAATCGAAATTAATTGGCTCCAACCTAAATCATTTATATCACTATCGGTTACATCAGCACCTGTATTTTGGAACGTTGGTACTGAACCTGCTGGTGTTACAAATTTCACTTTATATGTACCCGTCAAAAGACTATCAAATAAGTATTTCCCTGTGCCATCAGTTATTGCACTGTCCAATTTAATCGTGCCTGTTCCATCGTAGAGATACACTTTTACACCTGCTATTGGTGCTTCGCCTACACCCTGTTGACCATCGTTGTTAGCATCAGACCAAACATAATCACCGATACTACCATACTGAGGAATACCTTGTAAGCCAGCATCAACACTTGTATTATCACGTGCTGGGTCGCCAATTGGTTTGGTGGTATCCAGTGTAATTATATCTGTTACACCAGTTAATGGGTCTGGATTAGAATCTTTTGTAACATCCGTACCAGAGGCTTTATCTGCCAGTAGAGTTCCAGAAGGAGCTACAAACTGTACTTTATAATTTCCTGCTACCAAACTATCAAATACATATAGACCATTGATGTCTGATGTAGTAGAATCAAGTTTTGCACCTGTTGTGGCATCAAGCAAATATACTTTAACACCCGCTAACGGCGTATCTCCTGCTGTTTGAGTATTAGATTTATCTTTGTCTTCAAACACATAATCGCCAATCGAACCTACTGGTACAAAACCTGCATCAATGTTTAGGTTATTTCGTAAACTATCCGTCGGCAACTTACTCGTGTCGATGCTGATTAATTGGCTTAAGCCTAATTTATTGGCATCACTGTCTGTACCATCCGCTCCTACATTTTGTTTAGAAGCGATGGTGCCCGTTGGAGCTACGAATTGGATTCGGTAGCTGCCCGTTGTTAGGCTATCGAATAAGTATTTACCCGTAGCATCCGTCAATGTTGAATCTATTTTCACTCCCGAAGCATTCAGTAAATATACTTTCACTCCTGGAAGGGCTGGCTCTCCTGATGTCTGTTGACCATCATTATTCACATCACTCCATACGTAATCGCCGATACTGCCATAACAGTTTCCTTGGACTAAATTTACTGGGCAACACAGCAAAATCGGGCATAAACTCACGTCAGTTGCCTTCCATATATACTTTCCTACCTCGTTCGCAATGTAAACTTGGGAAGTAGCTCCTGCAATTGCTGTTGTATCTGTTCCGCTAATCAAATACCACTGATAACCAGTTAAACCAGATTGAGCAGTAAGTGTGTAGCTCTCACCTGCACAAATTGGATACGTAGTAGTTGGACATGCACAACTTACTGGAGCAGTGTAATTTGTCGTCGCAGGACAAGAAATAGCACTAAAATTAGCTGATACCGTATGGCTTGCACCATCAGATATCAAATTCGAAATAGTATACGAAATTGGACTCGTAAATGGTGCATTAAATACAACCGATTGAGAACCTATTGAAATTGTCAATGTACCTGTTGGAGGTGGATTTGTGAATGATACACTACCTGAAACACTATATGAATTAGTAGTAGGCGAACACACACTTGGTTGGGCTGTGACACCTGTGATTCCTCCACTGGTTACATTTGTTGTAGCAGTAGCCGTACAACCATTCGTTGCATCGGTTACTGTAACAGTATACGTACCTACTGTTGTAATATTAACTGTTGCGGCTGTTCCTAAATTATTTGACCATAAGTACGCACCTCCACCTGTTGCTGTACGAGTAACCGTAGTTGTTATACAAGATAAATTACCAGCACCAGTTATACCTGCCGTTGGTGGCGTATTATTCAACGTCACACTCGTTGTTGCGGTTGAAGTACAACCATTTATTGCATCAGTTACTGTTACTGTATATACTCCCGCAGTTGTAATGTTGACTGTTGAGGCTGTACCTAAGCTATTTGACCATAAGTACGTTCCTCCACCTGTTGCTGTACGAATAGCTGTTGTAACCGTACAAGACAAGTTACCTACACCAGTTATACCTGCCGTTGGTGGCGTATCATTTAACGTCACACTCGTTGTTGCGGTAGTCGTACAACCAGTGGCTAAATTTGTAACTGTTACTGTATAAATACCAGCAGTATTAATATTCACTGTAGCAGCTGTTCCTAAACCGCTTGACCATAAATAAGTACCACCTCCAGATGCCGTACGAGTGACACTTGTTGTCGTACACGAAAGATTATTAGTTCCTGTGATACTTGGTATTGGCAAAGGATTCACGGTAACTTGGGCTGTTGAAGTTCCTGTACAACCGTTTGAATCCGTCGCAGTTACAGTATATATACCACCTTGAGCAGCCGTAACATTCGTAATTGATGGGTTTTGACTTGTAGAAGTAAAACCATTAGGGCCAGTCCAACTATACGTATATGGAGCCACTCCATTAGAGGGTACGATTCCTATAGTTGCTGTACTTCCAGAACAAACTGTTGCATTAGTACGAGTAAATGTAAAATCTGGGCAGGCTGTAAAAGTGAAGCCTGAAATTCTGATAGCTTGGTTATCACTCACTCCGTTGGTAGCACCTTTTGCAGGTTGTGTAATAGTTCTACCATCAGATAAGGTATAAGTACCGCCATTTACCCACCAACTATACCAAGTTGGATTTGCCTGTTCAGCTGCTGCATCATCTGGACCATTTGAATAGGATATATCTAATTGAGTAATAGCATCAGTCGTATTAACTGTTATTGTTCCTCGGGCGTCGTCAGGGGTTAAGTTTGTAGCTGTATTATCATATGTACATCTTACGGTTTGGCCTACCTGCGTTAATAAACTTCCCAAAGCACTGTAATTAACGGGCACATTACCCATTGGGCCAGTGGCCGTAACAGTTACTTCATCTTGGTATGAATTCCCTGGTAATTCATAAACCGAAAGCGTTGAAGGCGAGCCTGTTTGATTTTGCGTTCTATCTTGTTGTAAAGTTCTACCGTCAATATCTCCAATTGTGAAAGCATCTAAAAATACTGGTTTTGAAAAAGTAAATCTAACAATTACATCTTCTAAGTGCGTAAATGAATTCATCGCAAATGTCAGATAACCTAATCCATAAGCACCACTCGTTTGAGTATAAAAAGGTGCACAGTCAGAATCCCACGGGTCAAGGATATTTCCATTACCCGTTACGTTATCTGCTTGACCAGTAACTCCTGGATAGGGTAAACAGCCTCCTCCTGCATCGAAAGGATTAGTATTATAAGTGTCAGGGTCGCAGTTCCTGTTATTTGGGTCAATAATAGTCATGGTTACCGTCACAGTACATCCAGTTCCGCATGAAATAGTGTATGAACGCCCAGTTGACACATCGGTAGCATTCCAAACGTTACCAGTTGTGCCGTTAAACCAACTAAAAGTTCCTTGTCCGACTGATATAAAACTTATCAACGAAAGCAAAATGCTAATTGATAAGGTTGTGAAAAGCCTTTGAGTGTTGATATAATTACCAACACTGAACAGACTTTTGAATTTATGAATAAATATTTTCATCGTACGAATGTTTTATTTTCTATTTTTCAGTGGTATGTATCTCTGAACTTTTAGTTTTTAGTTACCGTAACCGTTCCGCAGTTTGGAAGTGTACATTTAGGAGTTTGAGTTAATCCAATATCCAAATTATAATTACTCGCACCTGGTAACCCCGAATTAATCGTTATTACCCCTAATGCAGAGGCATCACTATCTGCCATATCGGTTGTACCGTTAGTTTGGTCTGCTATTGTAAAAGATTTATATCCTGCCAAAGCCCCTGTATTGAGAGGTGTAGTTACTTTAATCACATAATCAGTTTTGGGCAAAATACCCGCACTCACATTCAAGCTATTAAACTCCCATTCACCATTGGTATTGGTAGTTGTTGTGCCAAGTAAGGTTGTACCATTTGCTGCGTAAAGTTTAAGCTCAACACCTGCAATTGGCAACTCACCAGGGTCTTGAATACCATCTTCGTCGGCGTCAAACCATAATCTATTACCAAATTCAATTGGTGCGGGATTACACAAGGCTTCCAAATCACCGAAACCTACTCCTTTACCTTGAGTTACACCACCAGTTGGAGTATTATATAATTCAAAGCCATTTCTCGGACGTTTACCAGTCGTATTACTTAAAGTAATTACTCCCCCAGTATTGTAATTAGGCGAGCCTGTAACTGGGTCATAAGCAATTGACATCACCTCGCCAGTACCTGGAACTATCGTTAAAGCTCCAAGAGTAATTTCGGGATGTCCAGGATACCAGCTTATTCCAGTATTATCTAAACCCCCATCACTATGAAAATAATCACCCAAATAAAATTCACCTGGTTTACTCAACTGAGTGCCACCACTGGTTAAATAACCGTTAGTATCTGTTGTATTAATGGCCAAACCCTCAGCACTTTTGCACGTTCCTGAGTTATCTTCGATTGACCAGCCAGTAGATGTTTTACAAGCTCTCAAAATTTCGCCTCCTGCATAAATTGAATAAAGTGTTGTACCCGTTCTACCATAATTTTCAAAACCAAATTGATAACCAGTTCGGTCAGTAAAACCAAGTACCATATTTCCATTATCATCAAATTCTATATCAGTAAGTAAAGGTGTCGGATAACCAATATTACCATCTGCACAAGTAGCAGGCACAACATCAGTCCACGGTTTCCAACGGTTGATTAAATCGCAGCCAGTAGAATACTGAAATGGAGGTTCACGAGGATAATCTAACGGAAACGTGAGAACTTGTGTAAAAGAAGAACCTCCCGCTAATTTATAAATAGTAGCTTTTAGGTTTGAAGCACCCGAATTATCCGAAAGATTAGAAGGCACTCCCGAAGCACTCCCGTCGCAAGTAACTCCTACATATATTTCGCCTGCATATTCACCCATTGCCCAAGGTCTTGCAACACCATTTACACAGCCAGGGTTAGGAATTGCAAAAGAGTTTTGGAGCGTTTTTGTGTTTACATCAATCGCATATAATTTCTTATCATAAAGATTTACTACATAAAGTATTTGTCCATCAGTGCTTAAATCAATATCACCTATACCTACTTTACCCACATCAACAAACGCCTGAGCATCGTTCGATGGCGGAGCAAGTACCCCCCTGGTTGCATTTGATAAGTACTGCGGATTGGCTGATACTGAACTTACAGCAATACCAAGGTCATCAGTCAACTGTAGCCAAGGTGTTGAATTAGGGGAACCCGTTGTAGGGTCAATTGTGTATATTGCATCTAAGCCCTCTGCTCCAAGCGGAACGTGAGCTTTTAGTACAGCCGATGTATAAATTACTTTTTTAATTCTATCGTAAGTCATCCCCCATAAGGCACCAACAGTTGCTGATTTTGCAATAGCCGTTTTGTCTAATGCCGCAGTACCAGTGTTATTATATGACCACTTCACAACTACATCCTCAGCTAAAGATGCTGTTTCGACGTAGCAGGGCGTTACCATTACAGGATTTGTCTGGCAATAGTCTGAAGCGTAAATCACAGGTAGATTCGCATTCGTCGTAGAAGTCCCTGCCGTAACAAACTGCACAGCTGTAGAACCAGACGTACTGGAATTTCCGTAGGTAGGGAAGTTAGTAAACTCCAACCTCACTGCTTTTCCAGAAGCCGTAATACCAGAATTTGGGAAAGAATAACTTCCGTTTGCAGCAGTTGTTGTACTAACCGAAGCCCCCGAAGCATCGTATGCTTTTACGGTAACTCCGCCAAGTCCTACTTCGGTTAGTATAGTTGTGGCATCTTTGGTACCATTATTATTGAAGTCATTAAAAACATTTCCTGATACTTGAGCAATCGCTCCTTGCGTTATTAACGAAAAAATGAAAAGTAATGCTGAAGTAGGAAAGTTTTTAAGAGTATTTTTCTGAAAATTACTCACTCCAAAAATGCAAAAAGTAGGCAAAAACGCTTTTTTCATGTTTATAAATTATTAGGAAAGCAATATTATACATGCCAAAGAGTTTCAAAAAATATACCACCCTAATAATAAAAACCATAAACTTACCAAGCGGTAGCATTTGTACATAAATTAGTGGAAACTACAAAATGTTGAAAGTGAAAACGCCAATTCCCAAAAGCTATGCCAAAGTAAAATTTGCACTCAGCATTGGCCCAAATGAACAAAACAATCTTTATTTTCCTTTTTTTGACCCTAAATAGTTGATAGCTTTATCAATATTGTATTGAATTTGAGCTTTTTAAGACGTAACAAAACTATCTCTCTATAAAAAGCGTTTATTAAAAATAGTACTTCAATTTCTGAACATTTTTTGCATTAAAATACCACATGAAAGGTTTCCGTTTTTCTGAGTTCAAACCCGAAATGAAGGGTGATAATAAGTTTGAACAATTACTCAATATTTTTCAGCAATTATTGCTCATTACAGCAGGAGATGTAAGTCAGGCTCTTTCTTACATGAGCGACCTCGACCGCCAATACCAGCTCACAAGCGATGATTATGGCATGGCGAACTTCATTGATGACCTCAAGAAAAAAGGCTACATAACCGAAGAAAACCAAGAAGCTGGTACTTTCAAAATGACCGCCAAAAGTGAGCAGGGTATCAGAAAGCAATCGTTGGATGAAATCTTCGGTAAACTCAAACGTACCAAGTCGAGTGGAAGTCACCATACCCCATATACGGGAACGGGAGATGAGCTCAGTAGTGATATTCGTTCATTTCAATTTGGCGATACGCTTGACCAAATTTCGATGACAGAATCACTAAAAAATGCTCAAATCAACGGTGGAATTGACGACTTTATGCTCCTTGAAAGTGACTTAGAAGTAGTTGACCGTGAATCAAAGATTCAGACTTCAACCGTACTGATGATTGATATTTCGCACTCGATGATTCTTTATGGAGAAGACCGAATCACTCCTGCCAAAAAAGTTGCCTTAGCCTTAGCAGAACTGATTCGTACTAAATATCCGAAAGATACGCTCGATATTTTGGTATTCGGAAACGATGCTTGGCAGATTCAGCTCAAAGATATTCCTTACCTCGAAGTTGGGCCTTACCACACAAATACAGTTGCTGGTTTAGAACTCGCCATGGATTTATTGCGTAGAAGAAAAACCAAAAACAAACAGGTTTTTATGATTACCGATGGTAAACCCACTTGCCTAAAAGAAGGAATAAATTATTACAAAAACAGTTTCGGACTCGACCGTAAGATTGTAAATAAAACTCTGACGATTGCAGCACAAGCTCGTCGTTTGGAGATTCCGATTACAACCTTCATGATTGCTTCTGACCCATACTTAAAGCAATTCGTACAGCAATTCACACAAGTGAACAATGGACGTGCCTATTACAGTGGACTGAATGGTTTAGGTGGATTTGTACTCGAAGATTTCCAACGAAATAGACGAAAGAATGTGAAGTAGAACACCCCTAACTTTTATACAGCTCTAATCTAAATTTACAGTAAATAAGAATGTCAATCGAAAAAAAAAATTCCCCTTTAGGAGTTAAGGGTCGTTTTTCTGCATTAGTTACCTATTTTTCAGAAAATTACCCCGAAGCCGAAACCGAACTAAATTACTCTAATCCCTATGAATTATTAGTAGCCGTAATTTTATCGGCACAATGTACTGACAAACGAGTAAATATTGTCACCGAGAAACTTTTCCCTCGTTTTCCTACGCCCGAAAGTCTGGCAGCTTCAACCGCTGATGAAGTTTTTGAATACATCAGAAGCGTAAGTTACCCAAATAACAAAGCCAAACACTTGGTTGGAATGGCTCGTATTTTGGTTAATGATTTTAACTCAGAAGTGCCAAATACGATTGAAGATTTGCAGAAAATGCCAGGAGTTGGACGTAAAACGGCCAATGTTATCGTTTCGGTCATTTTCAATCAACCAGCTATGGCGGTTGATACGCACGTTTTTCGAGTTTCACATCGCTTGGGTTTAGTACCCAAAACGGCTAAAACTCCACTTTTGGTAGAAAAACAATTAATTAAGCATATTCCGAAAGATAAAATTGCCGTTGCTCACCATTGGCTTATTCTTCATGGTCGATATATTTGCGTAGCTCGGACCCCCAAATGTGGAGAATGCAACCTAAAACCATTCTGCAAAGCCTACGAAAAACAAAAATTTGATACCCCTCATTTGTAATCTTGTAGGACAGGTTTTCAACCTGTCAATATGATTAGGAAAAATAAGGGAGTAGTAAAAATTAAACAAGGTAAAAACCTGCTCTACAAGTTTATGGAAATAAAAGAATTAATGCAGACTTTCGCCCACGCAGGAAAGGTAGCTTGGTTAAGTTACAGACCTGGCCCAACTTCACGTGGGGAGATAGTGGTAGTTGATGAAATTGAGGTTTCGGAGAAAAAAGGAATAGTTGGAGATAGATATAAAGGAAGTAACAAAAAACGTCAAGTCACGCTCATTCAAGCAGAGCATATCGAAGCGGTCAGCAAAATGCTCCAAAAAGATAACATTGACCCAGCACTTCTCCGCCGAAATATTGTAGTTTCTGGACTTAACCTTTTAGCTCTCAATAATTTAGAATTTAAAATTGGCGAAGCGATTCTAAAAATGACGGGATATTGTCACCCATGCAGCCGAATGGAACAGAATCTCGGAACGGGTGGCTACAACGCCATGCGTGGGCACGGCGGCATTACATGCATGGTCATCAAAGCTGGAAAAATTAAAATTGGTGATTCAGTAAGTTTGGTTTAAAATCCCGCAATAATTGCCTTCAATGTTGGTTCATCGACAGTATGCTTACCTTCAAAACATATAACCTCTGGATTAATATCCTCAATCATAGAAGCTCTAAACTTTTCTGATATTTCTGGGAAAGCAACCAAAAACTCATCTTTATCGCCATAGACGTAGTAAGTTTTTACATCTTTTAGTTTTTCTGGCTCTATTACTTCTCTAATACCATTGCTGAAAAAGCCAGCCCAAAGTAGTAGTCTATCACATTTTATTTTTCCAGCTCCGAACCATCGGCAAACAGCCGCACAGCCCTGAGAGAAACCCAAAATATTGATACTGATAGTACTCAAATCGTGGTCTTTTAACAAACTTTCATAAAGAGTATTCAGATAATCATTATTATCATCAATCTCCGACTGGCGTAATTCACGAGTCATCCACGATGCACCAATTCGCTTAAATTCATTATCCAGATAAAATCTCGATGTGGCTTCTGGAGCAACAACAAACGTCTGACTATCAACAATACTGGCAAATTTTTTAATAAAAAACTGCGATAATTGCCCATACCCATGTACTACAAACCAAATAGTTTTGGTATTTTCGTTCAACTCACCCAAGGTATAGTATCGTGCTGTTCGTTGTACTTTTATTTGATGCTCTGTCATATTCAAAAAATAAATGAAAAAAGTAAGCTATGAGTATAAAAACTCTCAACTCAAAATTCAGAACTCAAATCACCCACCTGCCTTCTTAGCTTTATAGCCTTCTTTCAGCAAAAAAGTTAAGATTTTATCACGGTGGTCGCCTTGTAATAAGATTTCACCCTCTTTGGCCGTGCCGCCACTCCCGCAAAGATTTTGGAGTTTTTTTCTCAGATTTTGTAAATCTTCATCTTTTCCGATAAACCCATCTACTCTACTCACAATCTTATTTCCTCCTTTTCTATCCAGCCAAATCTTAAAGTTTTGTTGTTGGGCAGGGAGTGTTTCGGGCTCTTCATCTTCTCCGAAATTAAATTCAAAATCAGGGTTAGTCGAATACACAACTCCCTGCGGGCTATTTTTTTTATTTTTCATAGTATTACTCTTAAACATTTTTCTGAAATACTGATAATCAACTCATTTGTATTTAATCGTAATGGTTCTCCATCGTAATGAATCAAGAAATTTTGGTCGTTTGAAAGCTTAAACTTCGTTCCTCTATAATTCTCCGAAAGGTCAGATGAATGAATATTTCCGTTAAATAATTGTGCAATCATCGGTAAAGCCTGCCAAGCTGACGGTGGGTTAATTATGGTACAATCAATCAAACCATCATCAATAATGGCAGTTGGGGTAATGTAGGCATTATTGCCAAATTGGCTGGCATTACCGAAAGTTATGCTGAAAACTTCGTAATCATTTGCTCCAAAAACACACTTGAGTGGTTGATATTTCCAAAATTCCGAAAATCCTACTTTTACATAATTCATCAAGCCTCTACCCTTCATTTTTGAGAAAATTTCGGCACAATGAGCATCAAACCCAATACCTGCCGTGCAGAAAAAAGGCACTTCGTTGGCATAACAAACATCAATTTGCTTGCCTATAGGCATATTCAGCGACTCAATGGCCTTTGCGGCTTTCATCGGGATTCCCAACTCTCTTGCTAAACCGTTACCCGAACCAGTAGGAATAATTCCTAAAGCAGTATTGGTATGAATTAGTACTTTCCCGACTTCGTTTACAGTACCATCACCGCCAATAGCTACAACCGTCGGAATACCGTTTTTCACAGCTTCTTCTGCAATTATTGTAGCGTGTCCTGCATATTCGGTATAACAAATCTTGGGCAAATAAGCTTGCTTATCTAACTGACTATCAATTAGTTCTACTATTGATTTGTGTACTTTCTTGCCTCCCGAAATCGGATTTACAATAAACCAAATTGCTTGTTTATTCACGAAAATTTAATAGATTTATGCTTTCGTGCAAAGATAGTATTCGATTTCGGATTTCGGATATTCGGCTTCGGAAAAATCCCCAAATTAAAACTAACTTAACCAATGAAAAAAACTGTTTTAATGCTCTTATTGGCATTTATTTCGTTCTCAATTTTTGCTCAAACAACAAATGACCGACAACAGGTATTAGATGTTTTGGCCCGCCAAAATAAAAACTGGAATGAAGGAAATATTAGTGCTTTCATGGAAGACTATTGGAAGTCTGACTCTTTGATGTTTATTGGCTCAAAAGGAGTTGTTTATGGCTGGAAAGCAACTCTCGACCGATATAACAAAAGCTACCCCGACCGAGCGACGATGGGTACGCTAAAGTTTGATATTCAAAAAACCGATTTTCATTCAAAAACTACATGCTGGGTACTGGGAAAATGGCATTTGACTCGCCCCGAAAAAGGTGATATTGGTGGTTATTTTACGCTTGTACTCAAAAAAATCAATGGAAAATGGCTAATTGTATCTGACCATACAAGTTAAAAGTTGAATTCGTTAAATAACAAAAATACCTTGCTCAACAGTATAGCAAGGTATTTTTGTTTGGTGTTTTTTACTTATTTCTTGTACTTCACCACTCTCGCATCTTTGATGACACCTTTCCAGTTTAAACCAAAACCAAAATCGTATTTATTCCCTTCGGAGTCTTTGTGGCAAGTCATGTCGTAAGGAACATCTTCGGCTTGCTTTTCAACCACGCTCATATTTGCTGGCATTTGCATGGGTAAGAGTGCCGAAGGTTCATTTTTACCAGCAATGGTTTCAATAATGGCTTGGTCTTGCACACCAAAACTCAATAAAATAGTCGAAGCAGATGGTTCAATCTCAGAGAAAACCATTGGGTTGGTTGTATTCACTACCACTACTACTGGCTTATTTTTCATTTTTGCTTTCGTGTTTAACACCAATTGCATATCAGTAATATTTGGTACTTTGGCAGTTTTGCCTTTATACGAACGATTCGTGAAATTTTCTAAAGCATCACCACCTGCGATACTTACTTCACGGGCATCATCAGCTTTATAATCATTGTACTGCAAACTGATTGGCACATAACCGTTACCACCATTTTTAGTGTCTTCTTTATCATAACCTATCGAAGCCTTCGGATTTTCGATGAAAACCAATGCAAAATCTGCTTCATCGGCATTATCAGTTACTTTGAAATGCTTTTTCACGATTTCCAAATTTACAGGATAATCTTCTGATGCTGGTGTTTCTATTCCTAAGAAATTTCGGCTGGCGGCAACAAATCTTTTCGGTACATAAACCGTCTTTTTTGTAGTTATCGGTAATGTTTTTGCTTGGTTTTTAAGCATAACAATTGATTTCAACTGTGCTTCGTAGCCAGCTTTCATAAATTCAGGTTTTCCGACAATAGCTTTAGTTTCTTCAGTATTCAAATACGGATTCTCGAAAACGCCTACTCTAAAAATATTTTTCAATAATCGCACTGCCGAAGCTTCCATTCTTGCACGCATTTTGACTTCGCCGTGTTCTTTGATGCCCATTTCATATGCCTCAAGGAGCGGTTTTATATTATTATTACCACCATATTGGTCAACCCCTGCCATCAATGCTTTGTAGTGAAGTTCAACCAACGAAAGATTTTCTACGCCCCACGCTTTCCCATCTAAAAACGAATCCATGGCTTTGTGCAGAGCCACCACCGACCAGTCAGTACAAACTACGCCATCGTAGCCGTATTTAGTACGAAGCAAGTCAGTAATCATGTATTTATTATAATTATTAGCTACATTTTCGTGGTTTTTCTTATCTTGATTCCACGAGATGGTATAATAAGGCATAATTGCCGAAGCCATTTTGGTTTGTCCTTTGAGTTTAAAAGCACCTTGTGTAAAAGGTATAAGGTGTGCATCGAAATTATTGCCAGGGTAAACTGCAAATTTTCCATTGGCGTAGTGTGCATCGCGTCCTGCCTCTCCAGCACCACCACCTGGCCAGTGTTTAACCATGGCATTTACACTTTTTGCTCCCCAAACACTCGACTGAAAACCATCGCAATAAGCTTGTCCCATTGCAGCCGAAAGCCACGGACTTTCGCCAAATGTACCATTGAAACGACCCCAACGTGGTTCGGTAGCAATATCTACTTGTGGAGAGAGAGCAGTTGTGATACCCAAAGCACGATACTCAGCTGCCGCTATTTTACCAAATTTTTCAGTGAGTGACGGGTCGAAAGTAGCCGCCATACCCAATGAACTTGGCCACATCGAAATTTCTCCACCAGCAGCAGCATCATATTCAGCTCTTGCTTTAGTTCCATGACGTGGGTCTGAACTATTATTTGCTGGAATACCCAAGCCTACACTCTCACAATAAGCCTGCATTTTATTATTCCACTTAGCTGCAATTTCGGGCGTTTGTACGGTTGTAATCAACACGTGACGAAGATTATCTTCCGCTAAAAACTTCTTTTGTTGGTCGGTCAAATCGCTTGGGTCGGTTTCACCAGCTTTGAAGGGTTTTCCGCCGTAAGTTCCTGCAAAATATCCACCTGGGCGAGCAGGAACAGATTGGTGCGAAGAATATAACATCAAACCCGCAATTTGCTCAACGCTAAGTTTTGATGCTAAATCTTTGGCACGAATATCATCGGCCAAACGCCAGTCTTCGTATTTATCAAGTTTGCCGTTTTTATTAAGGTCTTTAAAAGACAAACCATTGATTGTCAATATTTTCACTCCCGAACTTGGAGCGTAAGCGATGGTTTTACCACCTTTATTTTGGATAACCTTAAAAACAGATTCTTGGGCGATTGCACTCACAAAACCTGTTAGTAGTAAGGCGGTTAAGGCACTTTTTTTCATAATTTTTATTGGTATTTGATATAAAAAACAATTTGATTCTCATGCAAAAATGCTGATAAACGTAAGTAATCTAACCTACGACTATCAGCTCTTGAAAGTTTAACATTGGGAAAATACTGATAAAACTAAACTACCTTATTTCTTAAAATACCTATCCCTTCCACTTCTAATTCCACTACATCGCCAGGCTCGAGTGGGCGATGAACAGTAAAATTATTCTCGATTAAACTACCCCAACCGAGTGTACCCGAACCAAGAATATCGCCTGGCATTAGGTTTACATTATTTTCGGAAGCTCGCTCAATCATCTGCTCAAAATTATAGTACGATGTTTTATAATTTCCTTCGCATACGGTCTGCCCATTGATGCGTGAAGTCATTTTTAGATTCAGTCTATCGCCTGCCACCTTCGGTACGCTGATAGGTTCTTGAAAGACGCTTTCATCAAACGCTACTCGGTATTGCTCCATTTCGTCGGCAGTAACGATACATGGGCCAATGGCATTGGCAAAATCTTTACCTTTATGCGGTCCGAGCGGAATCTCCATTTCTACTTTTTGAATCGCACGGGCTGTCCAATCATTAAAAATAGTGTACCCAAAAATATACGGACGAGCATCGGCAGCTTTAATATTTTTGCCTTTTTTGCCAATTATACAAGCAATTTCAAGCTCAATATCCAACTTAGTTTCTTTGGTTGGACGTTTGATTTCATCCTCAGGGCCATAAATAGCTTGGTGATTGGTGAAATAAAAAATAGGCATTTCGTACCAAGCTGGACCAATTTTATGTCCGAATGAACGAGAGGCATTTTGCATGTGCATTTCAAAACCGATGTAATCACGGAAACTACGAGGATTTGGCAATGGTGCTAAAAGTTTTACCTCTGCCATGGTGTAATGTGGCTCAACTTCGCCCAAATTTTTGATAATACTGAAATAGGTTTCGTGATTATCAATAAAAGTGAGCATATCGGTCGGCAATTTTTCATTGGCCAAACGCATATCAACTATGCTTTCACCTACCAACCAACCGATGCGACTTTCTTGATTCTCATCTAAAAATGTTATTAATTTCATTGTTATTCTTTGTTAGGAGTTGTATTAAATGCCCATTCGGAAATCCTTCACGTTGGTTTCGGCGAATTGAAATTCGGAGAAAACAGATTTATTTCCTTTTCCAGCGGGCGATTGAGAACCAATGCCAATTTTTAGGTTTTGTGGATATTCGTTTTTGAAAACCCTCACTAATTGCCAAGTTTTGGCATTGAGCGAATAATAAAAACCAACCACTTTGGTATCGGATGAAATCTTTAAATAGACCGATTTCGCAGGAATGACATCATGGTTATTATCATCCGAAAACTCCTTAGTTTTTACGGTTACAATTCTTCCAATCATTCGTTCATCTACTTCAAAGGCAAATTTGAGCCATTCCGAATCATTTACATACAAAAAGGCCATTCCTGCATCATATTTTACAAGGTGCATTGGACTGACTTTGATAGAAAAAGTAAATGGTTTGGTGTTATCAACGGGCATCAACAACAACGGTGCATTTGCCTTATTATAAGGTGGTTGACCAGGTTCGATAAAGAAATCGGTTTCTGTACTCGAAACCATTTCGAGGCTATCGCTACCAAATACCTTGCTATTTTCTTTAGCTTGATTAAGACTTTGCGTAAAATCCCAAACAATTTTTTCAGATTGATGATTTGCTTTTTTATTCTGGCTACATGCCCATAAAAAGATAAAAATTAAGCTTAAATATCTCATATTTAGCAATTTATATTTCTTCCGTTAATGCCATGCCTGTTTTTCCCATGAGCATTCCCATATTTGCTCCTTCGGGTAATGGTTGGTCGGTATATTCGAGTAATTCCCAAGCACCGAGTGTTTCAGAAACATCTACCACCATCTTACAACGGTCAAAGCGGCGTTTCATATATTTCTCAAAAACTTCTTCTACCGAACCGTCTTTTTGTAATTCTTCAATCAAAACTACGGCATCTTCAATAGCCAAAGCTGCTCCCGAACCCAACTGTGGAATGGTCGTGTGGGCAGCATCTCCCAACACTACTACACGGTTTTTATACCATGGTGCAGGCATTTTGAGGGTTTCGAGGGTACGATAATTTACTAATTTAGCATCTGTAACTTGCGGAATGAGCTCCTGCACCATCGGAATCGGATAAGCCGACATATATGCTTTTAGCTTATCAACCAATTGGTCTTCTGGAATCATTGGGTTATCGCCCTCAGCCGAGTTTACAAATATATAACACAAATCAGCAGTCATCGGAATTACTCCGAGTTTGTGCTTTTTATTGAAGAAAATATAGCCCGTATCTAAGCTCGCAGGGCGTTTGAAAGCATATCGCCAAACTGATAAACCTACATAACTTGTTTTAAATTCGCCAAAAATGAGTTTACGTACTTTCGAATTTACGCCATCAGCTGCAATGACAATATCATAGCTACCAGAAGTTCCATCCGAAAAGGTTACATTGACTACATCTGGCTGATTATCAATTGTTTCAACCGTCACACCCATACGATATTTCAAGCCTACTTTTTGTGCTTCTTCAAATAAAACATCGTGTAGGATTTTGCGAGAAATACCATTATGGCTTGGAAAACGACCAATAGGAGGAGTACCCGCTTCGCCAATTTGAACACCATGAGGCAAGCAAAGTTTCACTTTCCCATAAGGCGAACCTCGACGCATAGCTTCATCGGCTACTCCGATGGCATCTAATGCTCTTAGTGCATTGGCTTGCTGAATGATACCAACGCCATATACATTAAATTCTTTATGAATTTCTACGATATCTACTTCGAAACCAGCTTTTTTAAGGCCAATCGCAACGGATTGCCCTCCAATGCCAGCTCCGACTACAAGAATAGCCCCCCGCCCCCCGATGGGGGTGTTTTTGTTTATAATATTTTCCATATTTTAAATTAAGGTTGATTATGTCAAAAATTGTAATCCTCCTAAACTCCCCCATCGGGGGGCAGGGGGGCTATATAGTGTTGTACTAATGGGGGTTCTAAGAAAAACGGGCCGATTAAAGCACGCCATTCTTTGAAAAGGTCAGACTCTCGGAAACCAACGGTATGGTCTTCGAGGGTGTCCCACTCAATCAATAAAATATAGCGATTCGCTTGTTCGATGCATTTTTTCACGGTTATTTCTTGAAAGCCCTTCGATTGTGAAATTACACCTTTAGCCGTTTCTAAGGCTGTCTCAAAATCTTGATTTGTACCTTCTTTAATGTCAATTCTTGCGAGTTCTAATATCATTTTGGTTACTGGTTTATTTGGGAATTGGTTTAATGGTTATTAGTTTCTTGGTAGATTGGTTAATTTTATATACTAATCAACCAGTAACCAATCTCTAATCAACTAATAACTAATCTTCCAAAATAGCTACTGCTCTTGTCCAACCAGCACTTGCTTTTTCGATTTTTGCAGGAAAACAAGCCACTTTGAAACCAAAAGGTGGTAATTGGTCAAGATTAGCCAATTTTTCGATTTGGCAATATTCTTTTTCGATACCTACATAATGGGCTTGCCAGATAATGCCTGGACGTGGATTTTCTCTAAAATCTGCAGCTTGAATATGCAGTGGAATATCCCAACCCCAGCCATCTGTTCCCATTACTTTAATTCCTTGGTCAATGAGCCAGTGCGTAGCTTTTGCCGACGCCCCAACGTGAATTTTTACAAAATCATCATCGTGAATGCGTTTGTCAGCATCGCAACGAATCAATACAATGTCAAGTGGTTTTAATTGATATCCAATAGCATCCAGTTTTTCTTGTAAATCTTCTGGCTCAAACATATAGCCATCAGGTTTATCGGTAAAATCAAGCACTACTCCATCTTGAAAGAACCATTCTAAGGGCATTTCATCAATCGTACGAGCGGGCTTACCTTCAGAAGTGGGAAAGTAATGATAGGGTGCATCAACGTGTGTTCCACAATGACTCGTAACGGTCAAGAATTCGCCCGCAGGGCCATTGCCATCAATAAATACATCGGTCAAGCCTTCAAATAATTTCCCACCCATTTTTTTTGCACCTTCTTTATGGTCTTCGTAGACGATTTTGGTCGGAAGTGGCTCTTTTATTTTTTCAGAAATGGTTACTGAAAGGTCTATTATTTTCATTTATGTATGATTTTAATATCGTTATAGTAGAGATGTTGCATGCAATGTCTCTACGGGAATACAATTATTTTAATAATCTTCCACCATCAACTGTGATGATATTTCCAGTTGAGAATGTCATTGTTGTTGCAAGTGAATAAACCACATTAGCCACATCCACACCCGTTGCAAAACGTCCCAATGGTGTATTATCCATTTGGTTTTGAAGAAATTTTGGGTCGAAATTTTTGGTATATTCTCCCTCTACAAAACCTGGTGATACTGATACAACCCTAATTTTTGGAGCCAAAGCCCTTGCCAAAGAGCGTGTCATAGAATCAATGGCTGATTTTGAGGCACAGTACGCAACATTACTTCCGATACCATAAATGCCTGCGATAGATGAAATATTAACTACCAAAGATGATTCGTTGCTTTCATCTGATGCCCTTTCTAATAAATCTTTGGTAGCTCTTACCATTGCAAAACTCCCTCTGAAATTGGTTTGCATAATTTTATCAATCCATTCATCGGTTAAACCATCTAAATCATCATGCGGAACAGGTGTCGTAATTCCTGCATTATTCACCAAAACATCTACTTTTCCGTATTTTTCTGCTACAAATGCCTTCAAATCATTTACTTTTTGTGCGTCGGTCGTTGGAGCATGGAAAATACTGTGATTAGTAGATTGGTTATTGGTTACTGGTAATTGGTTCAGTTCTCCCAATAACTTTTCTGCTTTTGTCGAATTTGAATGATAGGTTGCAATGACCGAAAAACCATTTTCGGCAAATTTCTTGCAGATTGCAGAGCCTATTTCTCCTGCACCGCCTGTTACGAGAACATTCTTCGATGTTGAATGTTGAATGTTGAGTGTTGAATTATTTTTCATAAATTATTAAGCATTAAACATTCATCATCAATCATTATTTACTATATTTCCTTACTCTCAAATCTGCTTGTTCTTTATGGCCTGCGAAGTTTTCGATTTCGCAAAGCCTTGAGCAATATTCACCGATTAACTTACTGGCATCTTCGGTCTTAATTTCTTGATATGTACATGTTTTTAAGAATTTACCTACCCAAAGTCCACCTGTGTAGCGAGCCGCTTCACGAGTGGGAAGTGTATGGTTTGTGCCAATCACCTTATCACCGTAAGCTACATTAGTTTTATCGCCCAAGAATAATCCACCGAAATTGGTCATTTTTTCTAAGAAAAGACGTGGATTTTCGGTCATTACCTGTACGTGTTCACTGGCAATGCGGTCTGCTTCTGAAATTAATTCGTCAACAGTATCGCACAAAATTACTTGTCCGTAATCTCTCCACGCTACGCTGGCAACATCAGCCGTTGGTAAAACAGCGAGTTGCCTTTGAATTTCGGCTTCGATGCCTTCGGCAATAATTTTACTGGTTGTCAATAAAATTGCTGGTGAAGTTGGCCCGTGTTCGGCTTGACCGAGTAAATCCGTTGCACAAGTTTCTACATCAGTTGTGTCGTCAGCTATCACCAGCGTTTCGGTTGGCCCTGCAAAAAGGTCGATACCCACTTTACCAAAAAGTTGGCGTTTAGCTTCTGCCACGTAGGCATTTCCAGGCCCTACGAGCATATCAACAGACTTAACGGTTTCTGTACCAATTGCCATCATAGCGATTGCCTGAACACCACCTAAAAGATAGATTTCATCAGCACCAGCCATGTACATTGCTGCTACTGTGGCAGCAGGAATTTGCCCATTAATAGGTGGCGTACAAGCAATTACACGCTTCACGCCTGCTACTTTTGCAGTGAGTACGCTCATGTGAGCCGATGCCACCATCGGATAGCGGCCACCTGGCACATAACAACCTACCGAATTTACTGGAATATTTTTATGCCCTAAGAAAACCCCTGGGAGGGTTTCAACTTCAACATCTTTGATAGATTCACGCTGAATTTGAGCAAAATTTCTGATTTGCGTTTGAGCAAACGTGATATCATCAATTACTTGTTGAGGTAATCCTGCAATGATTTCTTTGATTTCTAACTCAGAAAGCCGAAAACTGGCAGGCGACCATTTATCTAAATTTGCTGAAAACTCACGCACAGCGGCATCCCCTTCTTGTGTGACTTTTTCGAGCATATTTTCTACCAATGCTCTTACTTTCAAATCTGCCTCTTTACTCTCGGCGTAAGTAATTCCTTTTTTGAGTTGTTGTATCATAAAGCCCCC
>JALQYE010000053.1:0-3324 GCA_023254245.1 Emticicia sp. | reverse complement strand
GGGGGTTATTCTTTTATCTTCTTCTCAATCCAATCGTACATATTAAACGACTTCGTGAAGTCATCTACTGAGCAGTGAGCTGAGCCACTTTCTTCCTTCGGCACAACTTCCATGACATGCTCACAGGTAAGTGCATCATTGGTTTTATAAGCATTTTCTACAAAATTTTGGCGGTCGTCCTCACCATGTAGAATGTAGGTAGGGCATTGTATTTTCTCTGCCACGCCTTCGAGCGTAAAGTTTTTCAAACGCTCACGAGCCTCCGTCATATTATCTGCCCCTACAATATGTTGCACAATTTCAGCCAATGGATGATTATCTGGGCGGTTTTTCCAAATATCATAGTAAGACCAAACAGCTCCGAAAATCATACAAACCTTAAAACGTGGCTCAAATGCCGCACAACGAGCAGCCATGTATCCACCCATCGACACCGCTCCGATGCCTACACGAGAGGTATCAACGTGTTCGCCAAGATTTTTGATGATATAATCTAAAACTGCTGAACCCGCCACATTATAATCGTAACGTGTATGAATATGATTTAGCCTTAAAGCAGCTCCTTGCCCTGGCCCATCGACTGCCATCATAGCAATGCCTCGTTCGTTGAGGTGTTGAGCAATCCCGAAATATAGTTCTTCGGCCAAACTATCTAAGCCCCCAAACATGACCATTACGGGTGGATTTTTAATTCCAGACGGTTTGAAAAGATAGGCAGGAAGTGTTGAGCCTTCAAATGGGATATCCATTGTAACTGGTCGCTCATCGAATAAATCAATGGCTTTAATGAACGCTTCACGGCATTTGAGGTAATACGGAATCTTACGCTCATCATGCAAAGTCATAAAAAACTCAGCCGTACGGAGGTAATTAAAGGCTCTTAGGTATGTTCGACGAGCTGAAACTCGCTGGCCTGCTGCTGCGTAGGCTTCGGCTTTGTCATAAACCTTATCGCCCATTTTTACCCATGCACGATTGAAGCTCTCACGGTCAGTGGGGTCAATTTCACCTGCAACTTCTAATATTTCAGCAAATTCACCACCGCCATAATGGGCCTGGGTCAATGCTCTATTTACTTGGTATGAGGGCATGTATTGCCCAGGAAAATAATGCCACATTTCTTGAATGGTTAATGTTAAATTATAAATGATTAATGAATTGATTTAACGCCCATGTGATTATAAATACAGTTTTCAATTCATCATTAAGCATTAATCATCTATCATTAACTAAACGTCTGCTGGTTTTACGGTTCCATCTTCTGAAAGGCCCATTTTTTTCCCTTTACCCATTTCAGCAAATGGGTTGGCACTTCCCCAAGCATCATTTGGATTATCTTTTAGGTAATGAACGTCGAGGTGGTCTGGTGCAAATACCAATCTGGCACAAGCATAGTACTCAAACAAGATTCCGCTACCTGGGTCGATGATATAAATAAAGAAACCTTCATCGGCTTTGTGGCGAGTTGGGGCCCCCATTACACTCTTATAGCCTTTTTCTATAAAGTAATCTAAAGCAATTAATACCTCTTCACGACTATCTACATTCCAACAAATATGATTTAATACCCCTTCATTTTCGCTAATATTTGGATCGGTGAAGACTGCAATATCGTGCGAAAGATTTCCGATTGTATGCAATCCACCAATTGGCGGCATATCATCTGAGATTCTGATTTCATCAGGATTTTTAAGTCCCATATTTTTCCAGAATTCTTTCTCTAAGGCATATTTACCTTTTGCCACCATATAAGTTACGTGGTCGAAACGACGAGGATTAGCACCCAATTTACGATTGCTGGCATAGCGGTCAGCATAAATACTGCCTCTTTCGCCCGTTTCACGCAACCAAACTACTTCCCAAAAAACTTCGTGTGTATGTCCGTCAGGTGATTGAAAACGGTAGGCTTTCCCGTGGCCTAAATCGCCTTCTACCCAGCCACGACCTGCACCGATACTTTCTAAGTATGCTACACATTCTTCGAGTGCTTCGGGGCTATCGGCACGCCAGCCGATGTGTCCAAGTCCTGACTTTTCGCTTTGTGTGAGTTTTAATGTATGATGAAAATAATCTCCCCAAGCTCGGAGGTAAACTGACGAATCTTCACGTCCTGTTTCGTCCATACCAACTACATCTCTGAAAAATTCAACCGATTTATTGAGGTCGGTAGTCAGTACCTCCACATGAGCCATTTGAGAAAGATAATGAGGGTTCTTTGCCATATTTAAAATTGTTATTATCTAAGAATTAATGTTACAAAATTAATTTAGTCAATATCGTTTTATTTAGCATTTTACGGCGAATAGTATGCAAAATCAGAGAATAATCTACTACATTATGGTAGAATCAATTTTTAGGCAATGAAAAATACAACAAATGAATAATTTGGAAGGGCGTCAAATTTTTATCATAAATTAACTGCCGATAAGATGAGTTATTTAATAAAGAGTATAAAAACTAATATAGAATTCAGGTAGTAATAGCATTTTTATCAGATAGCCATAAAAAAGCCTCAAGAAAGTCGAACATTTACTTTTATGTTCAACCTTTTTGAGGCTTTCTTTAACTTTGGTATTTTAGAACCTATGCCAAATTTTCAATCATTCGGCTCTATACTTTCCAACCCTCGCGGTAAGTTCTACCAACAAACTGATTGGCTTCTTCTAAGTTTGTGATTCGCATATTTTCACCGTCCCAAAGAAGTTTTTTACGAGCATAAAACTCCATTTGTCCTTTACTGTTTTCTTTACGCAACATATAGCTTCTGATTGCCAAATTACCCATCAAAACAGTTTCGGTCATTGGACCTGCATAATCAAACGATGACGTTAGTCCTAAATGCTCTTTGCTCTTGAAACCAGCCTTACAAGCATCAACCCATCGACGTTGATGGCCATATTCTGGCTCTATATCTTTAGGTAAATCAGGACCCACCTCTTTTGTACCATCATTCAAGAACAATTTTGGCATCATTGGCGAGCTGTCATTAATATTGGTCGAAATAATACCTTTTTCGCCGATGATAAGCACACCATTGCTACTGTTTGTTCCGCCGATGTCTTCATTTGCGGGGATAATATCAGGGTGTGATGGACGAATACCTCCATCGCTCCACGTCATTTCAATGCGTGATTTACTCTTCGGAGTTGCATCGAAGTGAAGCGTAATGAATGAAGAAGCTGGGCAACCCTCAGGATTATAATCAGGCGACCACATTTTTGAATAAACCGAAGCTACACTACATTCGGCGTCGGTAGGGTATTTTAAGCCCAACGTACGGAATGGAATATCAATTAAGTGGCAACCCACATCACCCAAAGCTCC
>JALQYE010000531.1 GCA_023254245.1 Emticicia sp. | reverse complement strand
ATAAAGTAGCGTTTTTGTACGAAAATGACAAAGTTCTGGCCGAAAGTCAAGTGGCAAGTAGCGTACGATTAGTGGCAACCTCTGATGCTCAGAAAGTCAGAATCAACTGGCAAGCTAATGTGCCATGGAGCAACGATAACCGCAAACACCGTGTTTACCGTGAATCTCGCACAAGACCTGGCACCTTTAATATCATTGCCGAAGTATCAGTTGGTGCGGTCAATACCTACACTTATCTTGATGATGGTGTGGATAGATTCCCAGACGATGGAACATCTACAATTCAAATGAAAGTTGACACTTCGTATTGCTACAAAGTAGAAACGGTTGGAGCTTACGCTCGTTTACCACAACTGGGCATACTTAATAACTTATCACAGGTAGCCTGTGGTACTCCGATTGATAATACGCCGCCGTGTCCGCCTACATTTAGTTCGGAAGAAATCAACTGTCAGAATCTCGACCGAAAGGCTATTTGTGAAGCAAGTAGTATTTCAAACA
>JALQYE010000530.1 GCA_023254245.1 Emticicia sp. | reverse complement strand
AACGGAACCTAAACTCTCTTTGTCAACGTAACGTAGTATATTGAACTATAACGACTATTACGACGCCTCGCTTATATGGCATTGAAGAGGTCGTCGGTTCGATTCCGTCTGGCTCCACCAATCAAATCAATCACTTGAAATTAGCGGATATCCCGCTCTCCACGGATGCGTTTTGGTGCGCCATCGGCGGGGGGCGCATAGAGATCTTGCGCCTGGATCATGAGATTTTGGTCTGAACAGGATGCGGTCGCGTCTTAATATTTGGCGACGACCGATTCCGCTTTATCGAAGTTCAGATGATAATTGGCGCCGGCGCGGATGGTGCTCCACTGTGTTCCGTTAGTCGCGCTGTTGATCGCTACGCCAAAGTTGTTGCCGATGCCCGTCGATCCACCTTGAACGGCTGTATAAAGATATTCAGCCTTGGCGGACCAGCCGGTTTTGAACATCCATTCCATGCCGGCGCCCGCGGTCCAGCCGGTTTGCAAATTGATGACCTGAT
>JALQYE010000052.1 GCA_023254245.1 Emticicia sp. | reverse complement strand
TTTTTTAGGTAGTCGGCAATACCTTGCGTGTCCGAAGCCAGCATCGTGGTTTGATTTACTACTCCGATTCTCTCCAAATCTCGCTCAGGGTCGAAACCCTCAGAATATTGCCCATCAAAATCAATGTAAAATTGTTCTTTGGGCAGTTCACGGGTGATGTATTTGGCCAAACGCTCGGCTTCTTTGATATCGTTTACAACTACCGTTGGAGCATTTTGCTTACTGTGCGAAAACGTCGCACGGGTTTCTTCGTGTTTGGGTTTTCCGTGTACCACAATGCTATACCCACGCTCACCGATTTGCCCCGCACGATTCCAAACTTTCTCTACAAATGGGCAAGTAGTATCATATTTATAAGGGTCTATTCCAAGCAACGAAAGTTGCTGCTGAATCTCAATCGTTGTTCCGAAGGCAGGCACAACAACGGCATCTTCTGGCTTCAATTCTTGCCAATCTATTAATTGATTTCCCTTCGTATCCATCAAAAACTGCACTCCTTGCGAAAGCAAATCCGCGTTTACATCAGGATTATGAATCATTTCGCTCAAGAAAAAGATTCGCTTATCGGGGTTTTCTTTAATAGTTTTATAGGCTATTTCTACGGCATTTTCTACGCCGTAACAAAACCCAAAATGTCTGGCAATCAGAAATTTAACCGAGCCAAAATCAAGTACGGTTGGGGTAAAATCTTTCTTTAGCTTATCTTTACTTCGACGAGCCTCTTTGATTTTACCAATAATATTACTCTTATAAATTTCTGGAATGACAAATGATTTCATATTTCTTGAAGCTAAAAGCTGATAGCCGAAGCTAATCACTAATTTATTTACAAATCTAACAGATGATTTACATATAATGAGGAATTATCTGTATTTTCGCACAACTTAATACTTACAGAAAACAGCCAAAACCCTGCTTCTACTAAAAATAACATATTTTAATGGGATTGTGTTTGCTAAAATATCTTAAACTTTCGACTGGCCATAAGCATACTACACTCCTATTTAGGAAATTTAGTATATTATTTCTTCTGTCAATAAGCAATTCTTTTAGTGCAGTATCGCAAAGTACTTTTGCTCCGCTAAATGAAGAGTATTCTAATCTAATAGAGCGTTACGAAATAAAAAGTGGCAGTTTATTAAATCTTCATTCCAATTTAAAACCCGTAAGAAGAAAAGATTTAGTAAAATTATCCACAGAATTAGAAACTGATGAAAAGATTACACTTTCAAAAGCCGACCGTTTCAATTTAGCTTTCTTACAAAATGATAGCTGGGAATGGCTCGATGATACCAAACTTCCACAGAGCGATTCTAAAAAAGCACTATGGACACACTTACTCCAAAAAAAATCTGATTTGTATAGTATCCAAAATAAAGATTTAGACTTTCACGTCAGTCCGATATTTCAGTTTTCTTTCGCACACGATAATCAAACCAAAGGAACGCCTTTTATCAATACACGTGGCATTGAAATTCGTGGTACACTCAATAAAAAGCTTGGTTTTTATTCGATGTTTACCGAAAATCAGATGCTTTACCCAGAATATGTAAGAGAATATGGACGTCAGTACAATGCTAATCCTTACGAGGGTTTTACCAAAATCCCGAATGCTGATTCGAGTAAATATTTAGCCGACTTCTTTTCTGCAAGAGGCTACATTACGTTTCAAGCCCTAAAAAGTGTGCAAATACAATTTGGGCACGATAAAAACTTCATTGGTTCGGGTATTCGTTCAATGATTTTATCTGATTTTTCGGCACCCTATTTACATCTTAAAGTACTAACTAATATCGGGCGTTTTCAATACATGAATCTGTTTGCACAAATGATAAACAAACAGATTCCAGTGGCGGTTGATGGCACTGAGCAACTTCCGCCAAAATATTTTTCGTTGCACCATTTAAGCATTAATATCAGCCAAAATTTGAATATTGGTTTCTTTGAAAGTATCGTTTTTGGGAAACGTCAAGTAGGTTTTGATATCAATTATCTAAATCCTGTAATTCTCTTGCGTTTTGTTGAAGGGCATCTCGGAAGTGTCGATAATTCGATTGCTGGAGCAAACTTTAAGTATAATTTCAAACGCCAATTCTCGCTTTACGGACAATTTGTGCTTGATGAATTCAATATTAAGTATTTCAAAAAAGATGGTTGGTGGGCAAAAAAGTATGCCACACAAATCGGAGGACGATACATTGATGTATTTGGTGTTAAAAACCTTGACTTTCAGGCAGAGTATAATGTAGTGCGACCGTACATGTATAGCCATAATTCGACCTACAGTAATTATGTCAATTATAATCTCCCACTGGCACATCCACTGGGAGCAAATTTTAAGGAACTTTTATTGGTGGGGCGTTATCAGCCAATGGGGCGTTTATCTATGAACTTTACGGCTATGATTGCCCAGCAAGGTACAGACTCAAACATAATAAATTGGGGCGGCAATATTCTAAGAAATTATAACTTTGCTCGCCCATCTGACTACGGTAACGAAATTGGTCAAGGCCGAAAAACAAATACCAAATTATATCAAATGGGCGTATCGTATATGTTGGCTCATAATTTATTTGCAGATTTGAAAGTTCAAAACCGAAATACTAACTTATCGGGCGATGCCGACAATAAAAAAAATACTCTTTTTTCGTTGGGCATTCGCTGGAACACAAGCCAACGACAGTTTTTGTTCTGATTTTCAAAAATACAGTTTACGATATTTTTTTGCCATTTGCCGTTGTTCATTATCAATTATACATTTTACATTCGCCATTAATCATGTTTGTCTTAACCGAAAACAACTCCTTAGCAAACCACTTCCTTTCTGAATTGAGAGACGAACAAACACAAAAAGATTCGATGCGATTCCGCCGAAACTTAGAACGTTTGGGCGAAATATTTGCCTACGAAATCTCAAAAACACTTAGTTTTCAGAAACAAGAAGTTAATACTCAACTCGGCATCAAAAACACCTACCATATTTCGCAAGATGTGGTTTTAGTAACGATTCTTCGGGCGGGTTTACCATTGCATCAAGGGCTGCTAAACTACTTCGATAAAGCAGAAAATGCATTTATTGGAGCATACAGAGGCAAACATGACGAAAAAGAGGCTTTTGAAATCGAAATGGATTATATTACAAGTCCAGATATACACGGGAAAGTATTGATAATAAGCGACCCAATGCTGGCTACTGGAAAATCAATCGAAAAAGCGTATCATGCGATGCTTCGTTACGGAATTCCTGCCAAAACACATATTGTATCGGCCATTGCGAGCCAACGTGGAGTCAGATTTATTCAAGCACGCCTACCTCAATGCCGCTTGTGGGTGGGTGATGTTGATACCGAAATGAACTCAAAATCATATATTGTACCAGGCTTAGGCGATGCTGGAGATTTGGCTTTTGGTGGGAAAGTTTAGTTATTGGTAGATTAGTTACTTGTTATTAGGGAACTGGTAAATTGTTTTACTGATAACAAGTAACTAATAACCAGTTTTCACTTCAACCGCTCCAAAGTTGCTCTCATACGATACTGAAGCACTACTTTTTTGCCCGATAAATTTTCAAGTAAGGGCTTCAATACCAACTCAGCGTTTTTCTTGGTTTGTTCTAAAATTCCCATTTCAAGTGCTGATTGTTTGATTTTCGCTTCGGCACGAGTATATGCTTCATTCATCAACGATTGTTCGTTCATAAAAGCATATTCGGTATCATAAATCTTCGATTTACTGTGGTCTATTCGGTAGCTACAAAGTTCGGGGTCAGGTAGATGCACAATCAAGGTATCATCTTTAGTAGTAATATCATCAGCTTTTATTTTGGTTAAATCTATGCAGCCGATGGCCTCGCCCTGCACAATCAAAATAGCTTTCGGATTTGGCAAATAATCACGCACGAGTTCTTGTTCTACAACATCTCTAAAAGCAAAGTTCGATAATTCGAGTTTCCCCAAAACTGTCATTTCTTTCAATACCATATTGTGGGTTGTCTGAATATCTTTGATAGCAAATGGACTAAAATTTTTGAATTTCTCCCACAAAAAAATAGTTAGCACTATTGTTATCAATACCACTATTATTTGAAAATATCTCTTAAAGATGCCCATAATTCATTATTTTTATATTACCTCGCTTTGCCGTAAAATTACTACACATTATAAACATTTTTGATGCAATTTTCGTATAATCATAGTTAAATTATGTAGCCCAATCATTTTCTGTAAGATTATAATACAATTTAATCTGAAACATTCATATGTTTTTCGTATCTTTGTTGGGTTAAAAGTAACCAAAAACTCTATTTACAGTGACGCTTATTAAATCAATTTCGGGTATTCGAGGAACTATTGGCGGAAAAAGTGGCGATTCCTTAACCCCTTTAGATGTTGTAAAATTTACTGCTGCTTACGGTTCTTGGCTTAAAAATAAAAATTCAGAAAAACCACTTCGTGTTGTAATTGGAAGAGATGCCCGTCTATCTGGCAAAATGGTTTCCGATTTGGTATCTGCCACACTCGTAGGCATGGGATTTCATGTAATTGATTTAGGCCTATCTACTACTCCTACTGTTGAAATTGCGGTTCCTCTTGAAAATGCTTTGGGCGGTATTATCCTTACTGCCAGCCATAACCCAATTCAATGGAATGCCCTTAAATTACTCAACGACAAAGGTGAATTTATTTCTGGAGCTGATGGAGAAGCATTATTGGCTATTGCCGAAGACGACAGTGCCGAGTACGCCGATGTAAAAAGTTTAGGGAAAGTCGAAACTAATGACTCTTACTTACAAAAACACATCGAAATGATTTTGGATTTGCCATTGGTTGATAAAGATGCCATTGCAAAAGCAAATTTCAAGATATGTGTTGATGCCGTAAACTCTTCGGGTGGAATTGCAGTACCGATGCTCTTAGAAGCTTTGGGCGTAAGCGAAATCAAGAAGATTAACTGCGAGCCAACAGGTATTTTTGCCCACAATCCAGAGCCTTTACCCGAAAATTTAAGAGAAATTTCGGGCGAACTTCGTAAAGGAAGCTACGATTTAGGAATTGTGGTTGACCCTGATGTAGATAGATTAGCATTTATTAATGAAGATGGCGAGCCATTTGGCGAAGAATATACACTCGTAGCGGTAGCAGACTATATCTTACAAAATACTCCTAATAAAGAGGGTTTAACAACCGTTTCAAACCTTTCTTCTACTTTGGCCTTGAAAGATGTAACCCTAAAAGCAGGTGGTGCTTATCATTCGGCAGCAGTTGGAGAAGTAAATGTTGTAACCAAAATGAAAGAAGTTGGTGCAATCATTGGCGGCGAGGGCAACGGAGGAATTATTTATCCTGAGTTTCACTATGGTCGTGATGCTTTAGTGGGTATTGCTCTCTTTCTGAGTCATTTAGCGAAGGTAAACAAGCCTATCGGTTTCTTGCGTAATACATACCCTAATTATCACATCGCTAAAAAGAAAGTTGAACTTACAGCTGACTTGGACGTTGATAGTATTTTAGATGAAATAAAAGTAAAATACGACCGCTACCCTATCAATACCGAAGACGGCGTGAAAATTAACTTTGAAAAAGAATGGGTACATTTACGTAAATCAAATACTGAGCCTATTATCAGAATTTACGCTGAATCAGAATTTGAAACAACAGCCTCTAATCTCGCTGACAAAATTATCAGAGATATTAAAGAGCTAATTTCTCAATAACGGCTTTTAGCTTCATCTTGAGGCCTCTTACATAATTTTAGTAACAAAGAGCTTAAAACTGTTTAGACAGTTTTAAGCTCTTTGTTTTTTATTACAATCAACCAACACTTTTCGGTCGACATATTTACTCTCAAATCTCAAAGAATTAGTAAGGTATCGTCAAGTATATCAGTTTTGGCACTGAATTTGTTCATCATATTTTACACAGGCAATTCGCTATTTATAAATGGTTGTTTTACAATCATATAATAATTTGATTTATTATGTTTAGGAAAAAAGGAAGCCCCAAATTTATTATTTCTATCCTTTTGTTGATAGGTAGTTTACACGTAGTTGGACAAGGTTTTCCGACTAACCTTGAATGGCAGAAATGCTATGGTTGGAACGATTATTATGGAGATGAAGGCACAAAGATAATTCCAACTCAAGACGGAAATTATATAGCCATGGGTAAGAAGAGTTTAAATGGGTTTGAGCTTGTATGGGTTGCAAAAATGGGCTATTTAGGCAATATGATATGGGAAACAACCGTATCAGATAATAACGCCTACACTGGCTTTAGGGCTCAAGATATTATTCAAAACCCAGATGGTAGCTATGTTTTGGTTGCTCGTATTAATAATTATTCAAATCTTCGGTTTAGTAATTCTAATTCACTTAAGATTTCTCCAATACAAAATAAAGGTAATGCCGATGTTTTAGTTGCTAAACTTGATGGAGATGGCAAAATGACTTGGTTTAAAACCTTTGGAGGTGATGGTGAAGATGTTCCTGTAAAGATATTGCCTACCAACGATGGAAATCTGATGTTACTTACCTATACGAGTTCATCAAATGGTGATATTGCGAATTCTGATAAAAATGCTTCAGGGTTTAATCAAGACTTATGGCTTGCCAAATTAGACCAAAACGGCTCTTTACTATCAAAAAAATGTATCGGGGGTAGTGGTGACGAAATGGGATTTGATATGAAAAAAACCTCTGATGGGAAATTTATTCTCGTTGGTTCATCGACATCAAATGACACAGATTTTGGTCCGAATAAGGGAGGAAAAGACATTTTAGTAGTAAAAATTGATGAATCGATAGGTATTACTTGGAAAAAAACTTTTGGCGGAACTCAGCGAGATGAAGCTCGTAGAGTATTAACTCAAACCAATGGTGATGTTATTGTTGGTTTATGCTCTAATTCATCAGATAACGATTTTCAATTTACGCCATCGGAGACTTTTCCCAATAATTTTGAAGAAAATATTTGGTTAGTGAAACTCAATTCAAATGGTGATGTCCAAAACAAAAAAATATTTGGAGGAGCTGGCCGTGATGTTATCAATGATTTGATTGCCACACGTGATGGGAATTTTGCGATTGCGGGTTCAACCAGGTCAAATAATGGAGATATCCGTGACCGTAATCGGATTCCTTCAAATAACAATGGTCAATACGATGTATTGCTTATGAAAGTGAGTAATAACTTTGATTTTATTTGGTCAAAAACACTCGGTGGCTCATCGGAAGATGAAGGCAATGGAATCGTTGAAACTAATGAAGGGGCTTTTATTAGCATAGGAACAACCCAATCGTTTGATGGAGATGTTTCGGGTAATCATTATAGCTCTCAAAACAACAAGGATATCTGGTTTACTAAGATAAATTATTCATGTGATGCAGATGTTGTTACTTCAGTTGACTTAGTAGCCGTTAATACGGAGGTAGTGGCTTCGCAAAGTATTACTACCTCAGATAAAGTAACTAAAAACTCATCAGTTCATTATGGTGCAGGGAAAAGCGTCGACCTAACCACTGGTTTTGATAGCGAATTTGGTACAACTATTGATTTCAATTTAGCAGGTTGCAACGCCGTTGGGACAATTAGCCCTGACCCTATTCAGATTAAAGTTAATAACGAATGCCGTGAGGGTGGAATGAAATTCAAATTTATGCCTTTTACTCCCAATACAGATTTAGGTCAGTACAAAATCTCAGTTCAGAACCTCGACCCTAAAATTGAGTTTAGTTTTAGTGGTAATACCCTTATAACAAAGAATAATCTACCCAATAATGGAAATGCATATTTTGTAGTAAAGGTCTCGAAAGAGGGTTATGAAGATTTTGAATATCAAAGTTATACAAGTACCTGCGAACACGATAATGCACCAATTAACTGCCCCGAAAACGACCGAGATGTGATTCTAAATAAAGATTATTATGGTGTGGGCGAAACATTTACTGCGTCATGGACTGGCACATTACTACCTGGACAGGAATTATCTTGGTACAACGAAAATGTAGAAGCTATTTCAAAAACAGCTACCACCTTTACAGGTAGAATCACAGCATTTCCTGCACATATTCAAGCACAGCCAGGAATGTTACCAGATTCTCGTCCATGCCACGGCTCGACGAGAGTTGAGTTTAGAGCAAAAAAATAAGATTGTTTTATAATCAAAAAGCCCCAAAAGTTTAGACTTTTGGGGCTTTTTAGTTTACTCAACCATCACATTCCCACCACCACTATAACTTCGATAATCGCCGTTGTACATGGCATCGGCTGAAACTGGGCCGAGAATAAATTTACCTCGTGAAACAACCCTTACTAAATAATAGAAGGTCTTTTCGGTAGCGTCAGCAGTAGTATAGAAATTGATTCTATCGTCACGAATATCAAAGTGCTGCGGTGTTGAAGCATTTTTTATCCAAGTCATATTGCGGTCTTCGTTCAGGCGAGGATTTTCAATCTCAAATGCCGCTGGAAGCATATCGGTCACAACCACATTTTCAACGGGCGTGCCGAGTGTGCTGCTTACGCTCACTTTTACAACAACTAACTGGTTTTGTTTCAGGCTTCCAGAAATTGGCTCACCGTTTCGAGTCAAGAATTGTCGGCGAACTTTCAAGAAATTATCTTCTTCTGTGTAGCTGCCTGTGGCACTTAGCCCTTCTTGCTGCGAGAAATAATACAAGCCACCTTTTCCTTTCGCTGATATATTGACTAATTTTCCTGCAATGCCTTTTTCGATGCTTAAATCTGTTCCTGCAAAATTTGCCAAGATTTTATTATCAACTGATAATGAGGCCGTTACGGTCGATTCTCCCGAGCGTTTGGCAATTTTACCCAAAGCCAAGAAACTAAACACTGATTCTTGCGTAGAAAGATAAGGCGTAGATTTAATGGCTTGCGAAAGTATGCGTGCCAACTTCGGAACTTGCAAATTTTCGGGGTCAGATTCTACCAAACTATTCAACGAAATAGCCAAATTTCTAATTGGCGAGGCAAAACTTCCACCTGTTTGTTTTTGGGTATTTTCTATCACGTAATCTTTCGGTAAAAGTTGCTTGAAACTGCCTTCATCTCCGATTTGAGCAAAACTTGCACCGAGCATATACCGTTCATCGGTTGTCAATAAGGTTTGGTTGGCTTTGTAATAATTCATCACGGGCTGGTTGGCTTTTCCTGCCATTGCGAGCGTATAAAGCGAATAAATCATTTCGTGGCGAGCAATCGTTCGAGTTGTCCAAGTACCAGTTTCGTTATAAACATAGTCGGTTTCGGTTAAATCCTGCATCGAAGTTTTAGTTGTCAAATAATCCAGCATTTTACTCAACACTGCCTCGTTTACTTCATAATCAGCCTTTTTGGCTTCCAGTAAGAAATGAGCCGCAAAGGCTGTTCCCCACCAACTTTCACTGTCGCCGCCTTGCCAGTAGCTCACGGCACCGTTTGCCAATTGCATACTTTCTACCTTACGAATAGCGGCTTGCACATTAAACTGTGGATTCCAATCATTTTCGCCCGAAACTCTGAGCGAGCGAGAGTTTTTAGCAATCGTTTTCGTGAAATCAGCAAAATATAATTGTGGGAAAGCCTTTGAAACCGTCTGCTCGATACAACCGTGCGGATAGCCCAACAACTCATCTAACTGTTTGGCAAACTGCACCATCGGCGAGCGACTCACCAACAAACTTGCCTGTGCCGTACCTGCCATATAATCGTTTCCGAGGTTAACAGCTTCGGTTTTTCCTGCTAAAACCACACCTGACATCGAGGTTTTGAGTAATGACGTTGACGGTCGAATTGTTAAATCTACTTTCTCCGAAAACTTTTCTTTAAAGCCATTTACCACTACCGCAATGCTTCCAGTGCCGATAGTCGCTGGTGCTTTTACGCTGAAATTCGTCCGTACTTCTTTACCCGCAGGAATACTAATCGACTGATTATTAGTTCCTTGCAGAGCCAGACCACCCGTAAGATTGACCGAAACTTGGGTAGTTGAGGTAGTTTTGGTGGTATTTGTAACCGTTACTGGAATTATCACTTCATCGTTCGGACTCAAGAACCTCGGAGCTCCTGTGCTGATAACGATTGGGTCTTTTACTTTCATATTGGCATTGGCCGAGCCAAAAGCCTCATCTTTATATGCAACCGCCATGATGCGTAAATCGCCCGAAAACTGTGGAATTTCAAACTCAAATTCAGCTTCACCACCCATGCCCGTTTTTAAGATTCCTGACCAAACTGCTACCAACTTCGTGCGACCGTTGCTCAGGGGATTTACACGTTTTTCGAGGTTATAGCCATCGCCACCAACGCTACTACTGGCCAATGATAACTCTGGAAAAAGGAATTGATACAAATCGTGGCTGCTTACTTCCAACGCCTGTTTTTGGTAAAAATAATTGTAAATATCTGGCGTTTTGAAGTTTTTGATTTGCAAAATGCCTTCATCAACTACCGAAATCGTGAGCTCGGTATTGGCTTTGGTTTTTATAGTTACTTTCTGCTTGCGTTTCGAGCGAGACTCTTTCACCGCCACAATTTCCACGGACAATTGATTATCGGACTTTTCAACCTTCATCGGGGCAAAACCATGAGCTACCGTGAGTGGCATATCAGTACCTTTCATTGGTCTGATTAATGTTGCCGTTACATACACATTCGGCAACATTTCTTCGGTAATTTTGATGTCGATTTCGGCCGATTTTTTATCGGTTTCTACATAAAAATGTTCTAAAACTGTTCCTTTTTCTACGGTAACGAGCATTTTTCCTGCAAATGGGGTTTTCATCAAAACCTTTGCTTTATCGCCCACTTCGTACTTTTCTTTATCAAATTCCATCAATACTTGGCCTTCGTTGCTCACCTCAAATGAACTGCTCGATGTATTTCCGTAGCCATAGGCATAAAAACCTTGAGAAGCGTAGCTTTTTGCTCCTGCTTGTGCAATTCTGACTTCGTATTCGCCCGATATTTGTGGAATAAATTTTATCGAAGATTTCCCTGCGGTAAAATTCACTTCTTTGGTCTGAACAAGTTTTTCTTGTCGCTTAGAATTGTAGCGAATTATACCATCAGTTTTCTCGACAACGGTCTGATATTCAATACGATACACCGAAACCTCCGCTTTTACTGATTTGGGCTTTCCATCGGTCGAAACCGCAGCAAGTGGAATGGTCATTGGCACGTGCGTACCCACATAATAATCGGGCAAAGCAATGCCATAAAAAGTATTTTGCGTGAAAACATCAAAGCTTTTTACCCGATTGAGCGGACGACCCGTTTCATCAAAAACCGTTACGAAAACTTTACCTTCCAACACGCCCATATCTTGGTAGGTTTCGGGCAGTTGAAATGCTTGTTTGGCTAAGCCATTTTCATCGGTTGAACCTTGGCGAACATCATGTTCAAACTTAGTATCATTCTGAATATCGAATGAATACTGTTCAAAACCTTTGGCATTGAATGCTTTGCGTTTGAGGCTAAAATCCATTTCATAGTTTCGATTCGATGCGGGCGGACCGAATAAATTAGTAGCTGTGGCGAGCATCTGCACGGTTTCACCAGTTTTATAGCTGTCTTTTGCCGCCACATCAACTTTGATGCGGTCGGGCATAAACTCTTCTACACTTATGGCTTTTGATGTCAGTAACACATCGTTTCCGTTCAGAATTTCGATGGTATATGTACCCGTTACGGCAGCACGGTCGAGCGGAATCGAGGTTTCTACTGCCCCTTGTGCATTGGTGTTTTTCAAGAACGATTTAAACTCACGACCATTAGGTAAAATGAGTCTAATTTTTAAAGGAATATCGCTGGCCGAAGCCCATTTTGCATCACGCACAACGGTATTGAAATGGATTTCTTCACCTGGGCGATAAATGTCACGGTCGCCATAAACAAACGCATCGAAACCCGTTGAGTTTGCTCGCTTGCCTTCTACTTCAAAGCGTGAGGTTTCTACCTGCGTATCTTCGAGCAGCATATAATTGAAATCATCTTCGGTGCGAGCCGTAATCATGGCCAACTTGAAATTCGGAGCTTTTTCTTTGAGTTTTTCAAATACAATTACGCCCTTACTATCCGTTTTTTGCGTTTCCATGACCTGATTATTGGTCGAAATCAATTTTATCTCAACATCGCCCATTGGCTCGGCGTCAATGATTGAATTGACGAATACCATGAGTTGGTCGCCATCGGCCGATTTCTTGGCGATAATGCCTAAATCAGACACCGAAACAAGTTTGGTGGCATTCTGATAATATTCATCATTTGAGTTGAGATTGACCAAGTAAACGCCACGCAATTTATCTTGCTCAGGCATGGGCATATTCAGCACCGAAACGCCATGAACTTTCGATAAATTGCCCGTTTCGATGGTGCGGTCAACGATTACATCGCTGTAAATTCCTTGGTCGTCAGTGCCGTAGTTAAAACCGTTTACTCGGCTCTCTTCGCCATCGTAGTCATAGTTTTCGTAGCGATTATTGCGTACGTATGAGAGTAAATTATTTTCGTAAATCTTTACGATTTTGAGTTTTACTTTCGGAATATTTGTAATACGGATACCAACATTTCGGCTACCTTTTGAGGATAGATACAAACCCTTTTTACTCGTAAATTCGATACTTGCTGGCATTTCACCAAAAAACAAATCTTTGGTTACTTCGCCATCAAGTTTTGCTCCGAGCGTGCCTCGTAGATTATCTTTTATGGTAAGTGTATAAGCCTCCGAAGCACTAAAAAAGCCTTTGATAATGAATCCGTTTTCGGTCAATTCGGTTTGAACATCTACGGCTGGCTCAATTTTGAACGCATCTTTTAGGTTATCGCCCGAAATTTGTTGAGTGGTGATAACTTTCACAAAACCTTGATTTTTCTCGAAACCTGTTTCGATATCAACTACCTTTACCACATAAGGTGAAGGCAAAACGCCCTCCAGTTCAACTTTTTCTTGGGTTGAGCCTGCACTTCCCGCAATTTTTACGCCTTTTTCGATAATTGTTTTGAGCGAACTTTCATCTTTTAGTGAAGGTGCGTTATCAAGAGCCAAAACCAGTTTTGGGTCGTTGGGTGTGCTATTTAGATTGAATTTTGTATCAGTATCTTCGAGCTGAACTTTCAAGAGATTCGTTACATCGGTTTCTTGTACAGGATAATTAAATTCAACTTTTACTTTCGCAACTGGCTTGTTATCGGCCCCTTTCATCCAATAGGTTTCAAGTTTTTCGGGCTTTAGATATGGTGTATGAAACTCAAACGATTCATTATCTAAGCCATAATTTTTAGTAGCTGATTTACTCAAAAGATTTTTGGTAAGTACAGCTTTATAATTAGTTGCCCCCTTAAAGCCATTCGATGGAGAAAACACCAATTCGTTTTTGGCCGACCACTTGAAAACGCCCTCCACTTTTGGTTCGATTCGCACATACTCTACGGCCTGCCAGGTTTCTAAGTCAGCATCAGAAACTAAATCTTTGTTGAAAGTAAAAACCAGATTTTGAGCAAGCTGAATCTCATCTTCAAAGTTTCGAGCAGCTACACTCACTTCGTTGAGTTTCGAACAACCTGTAAATAGATATGAGGTTTGAGTGATGAGATATGAGAAAAAAACAATACGCAAAAAGCCTTTTGCTTTTGTGCAAGAAAAAAGAGGATTCATGGGCGATTGGGAGATTGGAATAGGTTTCGAGGGTATTAACGTGGGAAGTTCGTGAAATTGTTGCGGAATATCAAAAATATTTTTTATCAAAACTCGGAATAATCGACACAGAAAAATTTTACAAACCCTTTTAATTATGCAGTACCAAAAAGAAATATTAAAATTTTCATACGCATTAATGATGAAAGACTTTGCACTTCAAATCGTTTTTACTTAGCTTTGCGAATAGCCCTTCAGAATTAATATTAATTTTTCTGGAGGTGTAATTTGTCAATGCTCTTCATAAATTAGACTTTGCTGGTCTTTTAAAATTAATCATTCGTAACCCTTAAAAAATTAAAAAGGTAGAATTTTAAAATTCATATCGTTGTATTGGTATGCCCAATATTAATTCGATATAAACGATGTACTTATTATAACTTAACACTAAAGAACACCATGAAGAAAATTTTTCTTGCACTTGCTATGATTTGTTGCTTTGCAGGCAACTCATTCTCACAGGACTTAGATGAGGCCTTACGCTACATTAAAGTTGGAAATACTTATCGGGAAGTAGATGAATATAACCTTTCGGAGTATTATCTTACAAAGGCGGTTAACTTAATAACAACCAAATTCCCGACTCAAAAATACTGGGAAGCTGCTGCGTATGAAAATTTAGGTCTGCTTTACCGCGACCACGACGAACAAGCCGAAGCACAAAAATACTTCACGAAAGCATTGGATATTTACCAAAAAGCCAACTATGTGGCCAGTGTCAAAGCTGTGCAGAAATTGATGTCGAGTGCCGATAATAAAGAAGAATACTATGCAGGAATTGACGTAGGTGCGACTGGAATAAAACTGAGCGTACTGGGGGCGAAACTCAATGCAAAAACTAAGAAATTAGAGTTTAAGGTAACGAAGAAATTCAAGAACGCCAATATTAATATGGGTGTGAAAAATATCAGTGCCTATAAAGAAGGAGCAAAAGCTATTAAGAGTTTTGTAATTGACTCTTTAGTAAGCTTTGGTATTCCTTCTGACCGTGTGATAATTGCTATTAGTAGCGGTTTAGTGGGTAGAATTCAAGCAGATACTACGGTTTTAAAGGAAGAGATACAAGCTGCTCTTGGTAATCCTAATCAGAAAATCGAAGTAGTTGACTATATTCGTGAAGCAGAAATGACGATTCGTGGAGCAATTCCTCAGTCACTTTGGTACACTTCAACGGTAATTGATATCGGTAGTGGAAACACAAAGGGTGGCTATTATGTAAGAGGAGCAAAACCAGGTGATGCCCCAAAAATGTTAGGTATCGAATTCCCAGGTACTAAAACTTATGCGTCGTCAATTGAAAAGAAATATGACCCTAAGAATTTGCAGGAATATGTAACAGCTATTGATTCAGAAACCAAAGACCTTACACTACAAATCAGACGTGAGTTTGACGAGCGTCGCCCCGAAATGAAACGTCGTAAAAGAGTTTATTTGTTTGGTGGTGCAAGTTATGTTGCAAATATGTTGATGTCGCCTGATAGTGCTAAAGAAACAGTCATTAGCATGAATCGTTTTGTGATAAACAATTTCAAAACTAAATCAGTAACGGATATCACAGCACTCAGAAATCCAGACTTAACTCGTATTAAGGATGAGGCTGTAAGAAGCTATGCCGAAGCCAGAATTCAAGAAATCAACAATAATATTTTCCCTCGTGATGAAGATATTATCTCGGCAGCTCATTTAGTTTATTCGTTTGCCAATGAAGTTACAAGAGGTCTTGGAGTAAAAGAAATAGTGTTTGTCAATGGAACCGACACCGCTTGGATTACGGGATTGATACGGGCCAGTATTGAGCAACAATACGGAAAGTAATTATTTACACTTACCACTATAAAATTTATAAACACGAGAGAAGAAATTCTTTCGTGTTTTTTTATATCTTTTCAATGGAAAACCCACAAAAAAGCCGAGCTGCTTGGATTCAACTCGGCCTTCTTTATGATTTTCTTTGATTATTCTACCTATAAAAGCCCATCGCAACTCCACCATCAACATTGATGGCATTACCCGTTGATTTGCTCAGAAGTCCACCCACAAAAGCGAAACAAGCATTGGCTATATCAACTGGTAAAATAACCTCATTGAGTAGCGTACGTTTGGCGTAATAAGCTGGTAATTCTTCAACCGTAATACCATAGGCTTTGGCACGGCCTTCGGCCCAGCCTCCTGCCCAAATGTTTGAGTCAGAAATAACCGCATCTGGATTCACCGTATTTACACGAATTTTATCAGCACCCAATTCGGCCGCCATTAGACGAGATAAATGTGCTTGAGCAGCTTTGGCCGAACCATAACCCGAATTATTGGGGCCTGAAACTACGGCATTTTTCGATACAATATTCACAATATCACCGCCGAAACCTTGTTTTCTCATCACTTCGATACCCGCTTTCGATACGATGAATTGTCCTTTTACCAAAATATCATATAATCTGTCCCATTCTTCGAGGCTATGTTCAGCAATCGATTTTGAGATACTGATTCCTGCATTATTGACCACAATATCCACACCACCAAAGGCTAAACACGCAGCATTGAGTGCTTTTTCGGTACTTGCGGCATCGGTTACATTCAATAAAGTAGCGGCTACGGCATCTCTACCAAAAGTTTTGATAAACTCTGCTTTTGCACCCTCCAGACGCTCTTCATTAATATCATTGATAATTACACACGCCCCTTCTTCGGCAAATTTCTTGGCAATTGCTTTACCAATTCCACCAGCCGAACCTGTAATCAATGCTACCCGACCCGACAAGGCTTTTGGCTTTGGCATACGTTGTAATTTGGCTTCCTCTAATAACCAGTATTCGATATTGAAAGCCTCTTGGCGTGGTAAAGATGTATATTCCGAAACGGCTTCCGCTCCTTTCATTACGTTTACGGCGTTGATATAATATTCTGATGCCAAACGAGCCGTTGTTTTATCTTTCGAGAAAGTAAACATCCCAACACCTGGGTAAAGTATAACCACAGGATTTGGGTCACGCATAGCAGGAGAATTAGGATGCTTGCACATATTGTAATACTCGGTGTACATTGCCCGATAGGCCTCAAACGCGGGTGCAAGTTTAGCTTTTATGGCCGAAACATCGGTTAAATCTTCGTTTGGAGCTAATTCTAATACCAAAGGAGAGATTTTTGTACGTAAGAAGTGGTCTGGGCAAGAAGTGCCGAGTGGAGCGAGTTTAGCTAAATCATTAGAATTAATGAATTCTAAAACTCGTGCATCATCAGTAAAATGTCCAATCATTTTGCGTTCTGACGAACAAAAACCTCTTAAAATTGGAGCCATTTTAGCGGCTTGCAATTGGCGTACATCGGTTGGAAGGCTTTCGATTTTCTGTCCCCCAAAAACGTTTTTATAATTACTTTCCAGATATTCTGCACATTTTTCGATTACTTCGAGTGTATTAATGTAACTTTCGTAAGCGGTATCACCCCAAGTGAAAAGTCCGTGCGAACCGAGCATAATTCCACGTAATTTTATGCCACGAGAAGCCGCTTCTTCTAAGCAGGTACGTAGTTGCAAACCTAAATCAAAACCTGGGCGTTGCCAACCAACCCAACCTACTTCACCATTGAATAATTCTTCGGTGATTTTCTTCCCATCTTTGGCAGCAGCAATCGCAATAGCAGCATCGGGGTGAAGGTGGTCAATGTGTTTGAAGGGTAAAAATCCGTGCAAAGGCGTATCAATCGAAGGAGCTTTTGAGGCTAAATCAAAAATACAATGATTGAAAAGTTCTACCATTTCATCTTCAAACTCAATTCCACGATACACCTTTTCGAGGTTTAGAAGCCTTTCCATGTAAAGTGCCGCACAACCTGATTTGGTCAAAGTTCCAATATCACCGCCCGAACCTTTAATCCACATTACTTCAGTATCGACTCCCGTGAGTGGGTCTTTATCTATGATTTTTACTGAGGTATTTCCACCTCCATAGTTGGTCAATCGTAAATCTGCCCCAAGAATATTGGAGCGATATATAAACAAGGCTACTTCGTCGCCTGCTAATTCGGCAGCTTTTGCGTCATCCCATAAGTAGCTTACATGGTTGAAAGTCTTCGTATTCTTCATCTCTTTTCTTTATTATAGCTTAAAATCTTCTTTTTCTCTTTAAAATCACTTCTTCAAAAACTGCCCAACATTATCTTTCGTAACCAACTGAAACGGAATCATCAGTTCTTTTTCGTAAGGCTGACCTTTGGCAATTTTCACGGCTGTTTCGATTGCTCCTGCCCCCTGTTGTTTAGCATTCTGAAAAACAGTAGCATCGAGTGAACCTTTTTTTACAGCCTGTAAAGCATCGGCAATGGCATCAATACTTACCACAATCACTTTATCTTTTAGTCCTGCGTCTTGCAGTGCCTTTAATGCTCCGAGTCCCATTTCGTCGTTTTGAGCAAAAACCGCATTGATTTTAGTTCCATACGACTGAATCCAGTTTTGCATTAAATCCATACTTTTAGCTCTGTCCCACTCGCCAGTTTGGTGAGCTAAGAGTTTTAACTCAGGATAATCTTTCAGAATTTCTTTCGCTCCTTGTTCACGCTGAATCTGAGCTGCTTGCCCCATTAAACCATGAATCATCACTACATTTCCTTTTCCACCCAATTGGTCGGCAATAAATTTCATGGCAATTCTGGCCGATTCTACATCGTTTGAGCCCACGAAAGCCGTTGGTTTGGTACTTGTGGCCGAATTTACATTAATGATTGGAATCTTTGCAGCCAAAGCTTTCGTAACTGCGGGCGAACTTGCCTCAACCTCACAAGGATTCATGATAATCACATCGACTTTCTGAGCAATGAAACTTTCTACTTGCTCAATTTGCTTTAATGGCTGATGCTCGGCATCAACACTTATCAATTCAACGCCCAACTCTTCAGCTTTTTTGTTCATTTCATCGCTGATATTGACAATGAACTCATTTTGCATACTGAGCAGTGTAACCCCGACTTTGATTTTTTTTTCGCCACTATTTTCTACCTTTTTCGATTGATTACAGCTGGCAAACAAGAAAACCGAAAGGATTAGAATTGAATAAAGGTGTTTCATTTTTGTTTATTTTACGAATTACTTTTCTGATTCCAACTATCTAAAACAACTGCCCCGATGATGATTGCACCCATCACAACTTGTTGATAATAAGAGCTTACATTTAATAAATCAAGGCCATTGTTAATTACCCCGATTAATAATACACCTACGAGCGTTCCTGTTATGGTGCCTGTTCCGCCCGATGTACTTGTACCGCCAATAACTGCTGCTGCAATGGCATCTAACTCAAAACCTGCTCCTGCATTGGGTTGGCCAGTGGTGATTCTTGAGGTTAGTAAAACTCCTGCTAAACCTGCCAACAACCCCGAAATCGAATAAACGGCCATTTTTACCTGATTCACGTTAATTCCTGAGGCTCGTGCGGCTTGTTCGTTGCCACCGACGGCATAAATATACCTACCGAGCAATGTTTTTTTAAGCGTAATTGAACAAATCGTAAAAATGATAGCTAACACAATAATCGGAAACGGAATACCAAAAACATCGCCTCCTCCAATAAAATTAAACGAATCGGAAAGATTAGAAATAGGACGGCCTTTACTCATAATTAGAGCCAGTCCTCGCCCAATGGTCATGGTTCCGAGTGTAACGATAAATGGAGCAATTTTACTTTTTGTAATTATAAAACCATTAAAAATACCCATCAAAAGCCCTGTGAGTAAACCTGCAAAAATGGGTAATACCACTGGAAATGTGTCGGGATGTGCCAGCATTGCAGCCGTTACACCTGTTACGGCAACCATCGAACCCAACGAAAGGTCAATCCCGCCCGTAATGATTACAAAAGTTACACCAAAAGCCAAAAGAGCATTGATAGATGCTTGTGTAATGATGATTGTCCAATTTGAAACTGTCAAGAATTGGGGCGAAATAAAGGAAAGAATGAGGCTAATAATGATAAATACCACAAAAATTCCGTACTGTCTTAAGGTTTTAATGTACTGCATATCTTTTTGAATGACGAGTGACGAATGACGAATAGTTCGCTTTAACGATTACGAATGATGGATTTTACAAATTCGTCATTCGTAACTCTAAAATCGTCATTCACTCCACTGCATATTGCATAATTTTTTCTTGGGTTGCCTCTTGTTTTGATAATAAAGCCGTTTGTTTTCCTTTTGAAAGAACCATGATTCTATCGCTCATACCAAGAATTTCGGGCAATTCTGACGAAATCATAATGACTGCTATTCCTTTGTCAGTCAACTGATTAATCAATTTATAAATCTCAAATTTTGCTCCAATGTCAATACCACGAGTGGGTTCATCTAAAATAACCAAACTTGGTGCGGTTAATAAAACTTTACCGATGACTACTTTTTGTTGATTTCCCCCGCTGAGTGTCATTACTTTTTGATTGATGCTCGTGGACTTTATTTTTAAATCAGTTGACAATCGAGTGGCAGCTTCGTGTTCATTACTTGCATTGACAAACCAAGTCTTTGCAAAATTCCCTAAACTTGATAAACTGATGTTTTCTTTAATAGATAATGCGGGAATAAAACCCAAAGCCTTGCGGTCTTCGCTCACATATCCTATGCCATTTTTGATAGCATCTTCGGGTGATTTTATCTCGACCTTATTTCCTTTTATGATAATTTCTCCACTATCGTACTTGTCTAACCCAAAAATCGCTCTGGCTATTTCGGTCCTACCCGCCCCCATCAAACCTGCTATGCCCAGCACTTCGCCCGCATGAACCTCAAAATTAATGTCTTTAAACTTGCCTTTCTTGTTTAGATTTTGAACTGAAAGAATAGATTCTCCTTTTATTGAATTATTTTCAAGAAAGCGGAACGCCGCCCGAAGGTCATTAATTTGCCGCCCTACCATCAAAGCAATCAAGGCGTTTTTATCTAATTCGTTTGTGTTTTTAGTAGCGATATATTGTCCATCACGCAAAACCGTAATTTTATCGGTTATCTCATATATTTCGTCCATTTTGTGCGAAATATAAATAATTGCTACACCCTTAGCTTTCAAATCTTTGATGATTTTGAAAAGCATCGCCACTTCGTTATCGGTAAGTGCCGATGTGGGTTCGTCCATGATGATTACCTTTGCGTTGTTTGAAATTGCTTTGGCAATTTCTACCATTTGCATTTCGGCAATACTCAAGTTTTTGATTTTGGTTTGTGCGTTGATTTTTATCCCTATCGCATCAAGGATTTCTTGAGCTTTTTGATTGATAGCTTTATCATTTAGCCAACTTCGATAGTTTGTTTCTCGACCTAAAAAAATATTTTGAGCAACGGTCAATTCGGGAACGACAAGAATTTCTTGATGAATCATAGAAATTCCTTTCTGTAGGTTTTCGTGAACGTTATTACTCTTTAATACTTCTCCCTCAAAAATAATTTCGCCCGAATCTGGTTTAAGCAAGCCCATCAAAATCTTCATAAATGTCGATTTTCCCGCTCCATTTTCACCCATTAGGGCATGAATTTCGCCTTTTTGGAGGTCGAACTGAATATTATCCAAGGCTTTTACTCCTAAAAATGACTTAGAGAGATTTTGCACTTGGAGAATATTTTGAGAGTTTGAGGGCATAATACTTCAACTATTTTATCTTTTTTTTCTCCTCCTTTTTTCAAGGAGGAGTACCCTAAAAAATACATTTTTCTTGTGTTTTTTAGGGGGAGGTGGTTAAACATGGGTATGGTTAAAAAATGCCTAATTTGGAACAAACCACCCCGTCCGACTGTCGTCAGGACACCCCTCCTTGAAAATAAGGAGGGGAAGTTAAAAATCATGAATTTATTCTCACACAAAATCACCTTCTACGTGTGTATCTTTCCAACTTCTTGAATTAGCCGAATCAATAACTGCTGCACAAACTTTTTGGGTTTGAAGAGCATCTTTAAATGTTGGAGAACAGTCCTCGCCAGTTTCTAAACTTTTCAAGAAATCGGCCACTTGATGAATGAAACTATGCTCATAGCCAATACCACAACCAGGAATCCACCATTTATTCATGTAAGGCTGGTCGCCATCGGTCACATGAATCGAACGCCATCCACGAACAATTGAATCATCACGGTGGTCGAAATATTCAAGACGGTTCAAATCATGTAAATCCCAACGAATAGAAGCATCAGCACCGTTAATTTCAAACGTATAAAGAGCCTTGTGTCCACGGGCATAGCGTGTTGACTCAAAAAGCCCGAGCGAGCCATTCGCAAAATGACAGTGGAAAATACACGCATCGTCAATGCCCACAGGCTCAACTTTTCCAGTTAATTGGTGCATACGTTCTTTTACAAAAGTCTCGGTAACGGCAGAAACATCAGTTATTGCCCCATTGAGCCACATGGCAGTATCAATACAGTGTGCCAGAAGGTCGCCTGTTACACCTGAACCAGCTGCACCTACATCCATTCGCCATAAGCCCTCTCCTCCTTGTGGGAGGTCAGCATTGATAGTCCAATCCTGTAAGAAATTAGCTCTGTAATGATATATTTTACCCAGTTTCCCAGATTCAATGATTTGTTTTGCTAAGGTAACTGCTGGCATTCTACGATAATTGTACCACACAGTAGTTTTCAATGGTTTACCATCTTTTCCTGCTTTATCGATGGCATCAACCATTATTTGCCCTTCTTCTAAAGTACGAGCTAATGGTTTTTCACACAAAATCATTTTTCCTGCCGCTGCCGCTGCCAAAGCAATTTCAGCGTGCGAATCGTTGGGCGTACAAATATCAACGGCATCAATATCATCACGAGCAATGAGCTTTCTCCAATCGGTTTCGATAGATTCGAAACCCCATTGGTCAGCAAATGCTTGTACTTTTGCTGCATTTCTCGAGCAAACAGCTTTCAATACAGGAGTATATTCCAATTCAGGGAAAAAATTTGTAATACGATTATATCCATTAGAATGAGCTCTTCCCATAAGGCCCGTTCCTATTAATCCGATTCTAAGAGGTTTCTTCGTTGACATAGTTTTATTTAAATTTAAGATGGGGAGGGTAGCGACTATCGTTCGGTAAAAATGGTAATGATGTATGTAAAAACTAATTCTACGCCACAAAACCACCCCGCCGACTATCGTCAGGCACCCCTCCTTGAAAAAAGAAGGGGAAATTTTCGCATCAATTACTCAATCCACCCATGTTGTTTTCTAACATTTATCATGGCAGCCAGAATATCATTCCATGTTTTTGGTTGAGTCATGACAGCATTATCAAACATACAGCCGTCCCAACAAATGTGGCGGAAAGCCTTAGTCAATTCGCCCGAGTTATTGCGAAGCCAAAGACCTGCATCGTGGGCAATATCCAATTTACCATTTGGGTCGGTAGCTTGGCAGTGGCGACCAGTCTTATCATGTGAGCCTGTTCCGTGAACTGTTCCATCGTTTTGAGCTACGTGGAAGTCTATCGTCCATGGGCGTAGAGCATCAGTCAATTTTCTTAATCCCGCAAGAAAGGTTTCTCTATCACCCCATTGGAAATTTTCAGGAAGAATTCGAGCTTCGGGGGCATTATACCCGAGCAAGTAAAGTGTAGTGTGCGACATATCAGCTTGGAAACCAATATTTGGTCGGTCAACGGCTTCGAGTGTATCAATCATGGCTTTCCATGAG
>JALQYE010000529.1 GCA_023254245.1 Emticicia sp. | reverse complement strand
AGTGCGTAGGCCGGGTCGATGAAAGTTGATCCGTTAAGGCCGAGACACGATGCCGAGTCGTTTAGACGAAGTCACTAATTCCACGCTGCCAAGAAAAGCCCAGTAGTGAGTTTTTATAGCGCCCGTACCCCAAACCGACACAGGTGGATGAGTAGAGAATACTAAGGCGATCGGGAGAACTATGGTTAAGGAACTCGGCAAATTACCTCCGTAACTTCGGAAGAAGGAGGACCCAATTAGGGTGAAGGGCTTGCGTCCGGAGCCTGAGTGGGTGGCACAGACCAGGGGGTAGCGACTGTTTAGCAAAAACACAGCAGCGTGCGAAGCCGCAAGGCGCTGTATACGCTGTGACGCCTGCCCAATGCTGGAAGGTCACGGGGAACGGTTAGTCGTAAGACGAAGCTGTGAACCTAAGCCCCAGTGAATGGCGGCCGTAACTATAACGGTCCTAAGGTAGCGAAATTCCTTGTCGGGTAAGTTCCGACCTGCACGAATGGCGTAAC
>JALQYE010000528.1 GCA_023254245.1 Emticicia sp. | reverse complement strand
AAACGACCAAAGTTTGATACTTCATAACGGGGTGGGTTTTCGACACCTTCAACATCAATAACAATTGGAACCCATCTGGGGTGGTCCTCAAATGGCGGACAGCTTAGTTTGTAAGTTATTTAATTGATTTTGATTGTACTGCTGTTCAAATATTTCTGGGCTTTGGTAATTTAAAGCCGAATGCCTACGTTGTCGGTTGTAATAGACCTCAATATAGTCAAAAAGTTCGGTTTTAGCATCTTCCAATGATTCAAAGCTACCATTTTCGATTAACTCACGCTTAATGGTTGCCCAAATAGACTCTGCGTGAGCGTTCTCATAGGCAGCCTTTACACCTGCCATACTTTGTATAAACAGATGCTTGTCAATGATTTGCCTAAATTTGAGTCCAAAATACTGCCCCCCTCTATCAGAATGAACTATTAACCCTGTTGTTGGTTTATAGCGTTTTATAGCACTATTAAGGGCTGTGATAATGAGCTCTTGTGTCATTGAGGTGTCTAT
>JALQYE010000527.1 GCA_023254245.1 Emticicia sp. | reverse complement strand
AAGCGATCGAGACAGGAGCAAAGATCATCGCAGCAGCATGCCCCTTTTGTAACACCATGATGACCGACGGCATTAAAGTTAAAGAAAAGGAAACCGAAATAGAAGTGCTGGATATCGCCGAATTGATTCAGGCAGGAACCGCTGAGTCATGAGTGTACAACACCTACCCGATTCGTCCCGCGTATGGGTGTTCTTCGCGAACCAACCCCTAGCTGAAGCTGCCGAACAGCAATTGCATGTGGCTTTAGAGAATTTCGTACAAGGCTGGAAAGCCCATGGCAATGCCCTAACTGCAGGCTATGAAATAGTGGCACATACTGCTGTAATTGTGGCGGTAGAGGAGGCTGCTGAATCGCCCAGTGGATGTAGTATTGACAAAGCATTTCGCTTGCTCACTGAGTTTGGGAACACCCATAATCTTGATTTTTTTAACCGCCTGCTGCTGACCACTGCAGAAGGTAAAGTTTACACCCAAGCGGAGGCGAAATTGGCCTTTTCAACAGGTG
>JALQYE010000526.1 GCA_023254245.1 Emticicia sp. | reverse complement strand
GTCTACACCAACGGCTATGCTGTTGCTGGTTGTAGTGGCATTAAATCCTGCGCTTGCACCAATAAATATTGCGTTGCTACCAGTGAAAAAATACCCTGCGCTTTGGCCTACTATTGTATTGTAGCTACCAGTCACGCTTGCCGCAGCAAGGTCTCCAACAACAGTGTTGCTAGCTCCAGACACAACTGCCGACAGTGCGCCCTGACCAACAGCAGTATTAAATGCTCCAGACGTATTTGACGACAAAGCGTTTATACCAACCGCCGTGTTGCGGTTACTCGTCCCATCATCGTTAGCCAAAGCACCAGAGCCAAGACCGACAGACGAGCCATCAGAATAACCATCAGACAGCCCATCAATGTCAGTCGCACCAGCACTTACAGCAATCCAATCATAGTCACTGCCAGTCCACGACAGAACTTCGCCAGTCGTAGCTGTGTCAGTGTTCAGGTGGGTGTCTACGGATGCGTCAGAGTAAAGCGTAGGAAGGCCCGACAGGTCACTAT
>JALQYE010000525.1 GCA_023254245.1 Emticicia sp. | reverse complement strand
CTATCAGGATCTCCCACAGTTAAAATAGTCGTAGCTAATTCTTCGGGGCGGAGGTCTAAATGGTATACTGCCCCTCTATTATTGATGATAAGTTCACTTTCGGCGATTCGTTGCATTTTGTCCTATTTTTAAACAAATTTCGGGTATTCAGATTTAGAATTTTGATTTTCCTTTCTTTGCTTTATTTTCGCAGTCCAATAAAAGGTCCTGTGGCCGAGTGGCTAGGCAGAGCTCTGCAAAAGCTTCCACAGCGGTTCGAATCCGCTCGGGACCTCAAAACCAACAAAATAGCTCCATTTGGAGCTATTTTTACTTTAATTTAAGTGTAAAATTGTATGAAATATTCTCAAACCATTGGAATTATTGCCTGTTTGATTGTACTTATTTGCTCTTATTTACCCTGGAGTATTGTGGTTTCTGAGCATATAACCATCTCAGGATTTGATACGAGGGGCACCCGTTTTGGAAGGCCGGGGCTTTTTTTAGACTTTTTCACAGTTTTATCT
>JALQYE010000524.1 GCA_023254245.1 Emticicia sp. | reverse complement strand
CTAAATAGGTATAGTCACTATTATTATACAATGACTATACCTATTTAGAAAAAAGGTTGCAATAGAAGTCTTGACTATGCAGTTCGAATCAAGTATGATGTTTGCAAAGGTTTCGGGGGATTAGCTCAATTGGTTAGAGCATCGGACTCATAATCCGCAGGTTAACGGTTCGAGTCCGTTATCCCCTACCATATCCCCGCCGATGGGTAAGATAATTATCGGCAAACGTGATACACTATTTGGGATGGTGTATCACACTACCAACATGCTCAATTCCTAGTCTGACGCATGTGAAGGGTTTAATGACTAGGCGTAGGATCGGTGCGTTAAATACCTTGTGGTGAAGAAACCGATATTAACCACAAAATCTCCTTTTTTTCAAAAAAACGTAAAAACCCTTGCCTAATAAGCAGGGGTTTTTATTTTTATTTTCCTGTTGACATTCGTATGCGAATCTGTTATTGCTTAGTAGTCGAAACCTTTCACCGTAGGGCGAAAAATGCAGTT
>JALQYE010000523.1 GCA_023254245.1 Emticicia sp. | reverse complement strand
AACAAGAAGCTATCCGGAAATTTAAAATACAAGGGAACAAATTAACGCTTTTAGAAATAGGGGAAACGATTAGCAAATAAACATATGGGAAAAATAATAGCAATAGCCAATCAAAAAGGAGGAGTAGGAAAAACAACGTCAGCTATTAATTTAGCGGCCTCATTAGCTGTTTTAGAATATAAAACACTTTTAGTGGATGCTGACCCTCAAGCTAATGCCACGTCAGGAGTTGGTATTGAACCTAAAAATGTAAAATCAGGTTTATACGAATGTATCATTGATAATAAACATCCTAACGAAGTTATTTTAGAAACGGAAACCCCTAATTTATTTTTGCTTCCCACTAATACAGATTTAGTTGCGATTGAATTAGAAATTGTTAATCTTCCAAACAGAGATTACATGATGAAGGCGGCATTAAATAAAATAAAGGATGACTATGATTTTATCATCATTGATTGTTGTCCATCTTTAGGATTAACGGTGATTAATTCCCTTGCTGCTTCTGA
>JALQYE010000522.1 GCA_023254245.1 Emticicia sp. | reverse complement strand
TAATATATTAAGTTAAAAGATTAGAATGGTAGTAGTTTTTTTTACTGCTACCATTTTTTTATCAAATTTATTCATCGAACTTGTTTAAGATTATTTTGGGATTCAAATAGATGCTCAAGAAATAGGTAATTTTGTTTTGCGAATCAAAATATCTAAATCAAATGAGCATCTTAAGCAAAGATAGAGTTAAAAAATATATTCTACCTTATTTAAGCCAAGGTAAAAGAGGTAGAAACTTAACAGAAGATAAACGAGTAAGTATTGTTTTATCTATTTTTCATCGCTTAAAGACAGGTTGTCAATGGCGAGAATTACCATTAGAAAAATATTTCAAAGAAAATTATAGTTATGAATCTGTCTTTTATCACTTTAATAAATGGAGTAAAGATGGTTCTTGGGAAAGAATGTGGGCATGTTTATTGAATAAATATAAAACTTATTTAAACTTATCCAATATCCAGTTAGATGGTTCACAAACCAGAGCCAATAGAGGTGGTAATAAAGTAGGTTT
>JALQYE010000521.1 GCA_023254245.1 Emticicia sp. | reverse complement strand
AAAAGTATAATTGGGTATTGTCGCTTAATGCGGGGCAGTCGTATATGCTCAAACAATTATATGAGCATACAAGTGCTGTAAACAAAGCCAGCATTGATTCATTGGAAAATTTAATTTTCCAATCTCAAGTATCAACAACTCCACAAGAAGTAAGAGAACGTTCTGTGAAGTACGGACAAGAAATAGCAAAGGCAATTTTTGAATGGTCGAAAACCGATGGTGGGTACCAAGGGTATAAACGTAATTTTGATAGTACTTATCAATTACCAAAAGGAAATGGTTTTTGGACGGCCCCACCTAAAGGACAATCGCCAGTAGCATTACCTCTTCACCCGTATTGGGGAAAGAACAGAACCTTTGCACCAGAGAATGGAGCGTTGCCTGTTCCGAAGATGATACCATTTGATTACAAGAAAGATTCACCTTATTATGCACAAATGTATGAGGTGTTTATGAAGCGACAAACATTGACCCAAGAAGAGAAAGAAATTGCTAATTGGTGGGGCGATGAC
>JALQYE010000520.1 GCA_023254245.1 Emticicia sp. | reverse complement strand
CGCAGCGCCCGCTCGACCCGACCATCGCCCCGTCCGACGCCGGACAGCTCGAAGCGACGAGCAGCGCACTGCGGCTCCGGCTGCCGCTGCTGCACGAAGGCGACCTGCTGAGCCTGATCGACGACCTCGCTGCCAACGCGTCCGCCGTGGTACGGGTGCGCGAATGCAGCATCGCGCGCCGGATACCGGCGGACAGCTCGGCCGAAGCGCTGCAGGCGGACTGCCTGCTCGACTGGATCACCTTCCGCCCGCACTCCGGAGCCGGCTCATGAGGTGCGCACTTTGGCTGCTGGCCCTCTGCGCCGGCGCTTCCGCTGCGCAGGCCACCCCGCTTGGCCGCCTGTTCTACACGGAAGAGGAGCGCGCGCGGCTCGAATCGCAGCGTGGCCAGGCAACAAAGCAGGCCGGCCAGCCTCGCGCCGTCGGCACGGTCAGACATGACGGTGTCGTTGTTCGTTCTACCGGCCCAGCAACATGGTTCATCAATGGCACCGCGCACGATACGAAGGGATT
>JALQYE010000051.1:242-23392 GCA_023254245.1 Emticicia sp. | reverse complement strand
AGGCATCTTCTACTGAAATCACAAAACTGCATCCGCCAATGAGTAAAAAACCACCCGCAAAGACACTTCCTTCTACTTTGGCAATACAAGGTTTTTCAAGATTCTTGAACGCATCGCCAATTGTAATTTCTTTGATTGGCTTTGGCAAACTTTCATTTTGAATATCTAATGATGGATTTTGAAAAATGCTCAAATCCATTCCTGCACAAAAAGCAGGGCCTTCGGCTTGGAGCAATATACACCAAATATCTTGAGCTTGGTGGGCATAAGCCAACGCAAAAGCTAACTCTTTCAGCATAGTAGGAGTAAAGGCATTGCGTTTTTCCGCTCTGTTAAGGGTGATAGTAAACAGATTGCCATCTTGCTGCGTTTTTATTAACTGAAACTCAACTGAGTGAAATTTCTGTATGTCAGATTCTGTATAAAACATTACGAAATTAATTCTTGAAATGCTGAAATGAGTTGTTCAATAGCAAGCTCCCCTTTGGGAGCTGAGTGATAAGTCAATAAATTTTCCATTGGCATATTTCCAACCAATTCATCAGCCGCCATCGGGCATCCACCGTAACCCAAAATTGCACCATCGAATCTTCGACAACCTGCCCTGTATGCTGCATCTATTTTTTCCTGCCAAGTGTCAGGAGTTGTATGCAGATGAGCTCCAAATTCTAAATTCGGATACTTCGGAATCAGATTTTCAAATAGATAGGTAATAGATTCGGGTGTTGCTACGCCAACTGTATCTGATAATGAGAAAATCTTGATACCCAATTTCTGTAATTCATCTACCCATTTTATGGCAATTTCGGCGTTCCATTTATCTCCGTATGGATTTCCAAAACCCATCGAAATATAGATAACTAATTGTTTATCAAATTTTTCCGAGATTTCTTGAATGGCTTTTACTCGTTCCAACGATTCAGCAATCGTGGCATTTGTATTGCGAAGTTGAAAGGTTTCAGAAATTGAAAAAGGATAACCCAAATACGAAATTTGCTCAAACTGACTGGCCTCTGTAGCTCCACGCTCATTGGCAATGATTGCCAGAAGTTTAGCGTTTGATTTAGATAAATCCAAACCTCGCACAACCTCAGCCGTATCGGCCATTTGTGGAATAGCTTTAGGCGAAACAAAACTCCCAAAATCAATCGTATCGAAAAGATTACTTTCGAGGAGCAAATTGATATAATTTATCTTTTTTTCAGTGGGAATAAAATGATACAACCCTTGAATTGCATCACGTGGACATTCGATTAGTTTCATATTTTTAATTTACCACGTAGTCATTAAGAACACAAAGTTTCACTAAGTGCTTCTCGGTGTTCTTGATGACTACGTGGTGAAAATTTATTTGCAAATCTCTCTACTAATCACCAGTTTTTGAATCTCGCTTGTTCCTTCACCAATCGTGCAAAGTTTAGCATCACGGTAGAATTTTTCGGCAGGGAAATCTTTTGTGTAGCCATATCCTCCGTGAATCTGAATTCCTTCGGTCGCAACCTCAACCGCAGTTTCCGACGCAAAAAGTTTAGCCATTGCACCCTCTTTGGTCATTTTTTTGCCTTGGTTTTTTAGTGTTCCAGCATTACGGGTTAATAATTCTGCCGCCTCAATTTTTGTTGCCATTTCGGCCAATTTGAAGCTAATTCCTTGGAAATTAATAATCGCTTTTCCAAATTGCTCACGTTCTTGGGCATATTTTAAGGCAGCTTCGTAAGCACCACGAGCAATACCAAGCGAAAGTGCTGCAATGGAGATTCTGCCACCATCTAAAATTTTCAATGATTGAACAAAACCATCGCCAATTTCGCCTAATACATTATCTTTATGCACACGGCAATTATCAAAAAACAAACACGCTGTTTCGCTGGCACGCATGCCGAGTTTGTTTTCTTTCTTTCCTGCCGTAAAACCTGGTGTGCCTTTTTCGATGATTAAAGCAGTCATTCCGTGCGAATCTCCTTTGGCACCAGTTCTTACAATTACCACGGCCACTTCTGAGCTGATTGCGTGTGTTATGAAGTTTTTTGAACCATTCAAAACAAAATAATCTCCGTCTTCTACGGCAGTAGTTGCCATGCCACCCGCATCCGATCCAGTACCTGTTTCAGTTAATCCCCAAGCCCCAATCCACTCACCAGAAGCGAGTTTTGGTAAATATTTTTGTTTTTGTTCTTCGTTTCCGAAAGTCAGAATATGGTTCGTACAAAGTGAATTATGAGCAGCTACCGAAAGCCCGATTGAACCACAAACTTTTGAGATTTCGTCGAGAATTGTAATGTATTCTTGATAACCCAATCCTGAGCCTCCATACATTTCGGGTACAAGAATGCCCATGAAACCGTATTCACCCATTTTATGAAATAGTTCGACAGGGAAAATCTGTTTTTCGTCCCAGTCCATTAAGTGTGGGCGGATATAGTTTTCTGCAAAGTCTTTCGCACTCTGACGAATCATTTCAAGTTGTTCGTCGATTTCAAATTCTACGTGTGTCATAGTAAATTATAGTTTGTTGATAAATTAGTTGCAAAACTAATGATTGTTTTAACAATTATTTAACATATTTGCAGAAAAATTGTTTAATACTTAGAGAAAATATAATTATTTTGCTTCATCAACGAAATATAATAAGAATTATGCTAAAAATAGAAGATTTATTGAAGGAATTGACTGAGCGGTATGAGAAACTAAAACTGGGGGGAGGCACAAAGAAAATACAAGCCCACAAAGCCAAAGGGAAGCTCACCGCCCGTGAAAGAATTGAATATTTGGTTGATAAAGATGCCGAATTTGTCGAGTTCGGTACCTTTGCAGGTGATGGGATGTACGAAGAAGAAGGTGGTTGCCCTAATGGTGGTTGTGTGTGCGGAATTGGTTATGTAAGTGGTAAAATGTGCGTAATAGTATCGAATGATGCCACCGTAAAAGCAGGGGCTTGGTTTCCGATTTCGGCTAAGAAAAACCTTAGAGCCCAAGAAATTGCCATGGAAAACCGTTTGCCAATTATCTATTTAGTAGATTCGGCAGGGGTTTATTTGCCCATGCAAGCAGAGGTTTTTCCTGACAAGGAGCATTTTGGCCGAATTTTTAGAAACAACGCCCACATGTCGTCGATGGGGATTCCACAAGTAGCAGCCATCATGGGAAGTTGCGTAGCGGGCGGAGCTTATTTGCCCATTATGTCAGATTATGCACTCATTGTGGAAGGTAGTGGTTCGGTCTTTTTGGCTGGGTCGTATTTAGTAAAATCTTCGATTGGAGAGGATATTGATAATGAAACTCTCGGAGGAGCAACAACTCATTGCGAAATTTCGGGTGTGACGGATAATAAATTTCCAAATGATGAGGCCTGTCTGGACGAAATCCGTAAGATTTTTGATAAAATGGGGCATTTTGATGCAGCTGGGTTTGATAGAAAAGAAGCAGTTTTACCAGCAAAAGACCCTAAAGAAATCTATTCAATTTTACCGACCGACCGCACAAAACCCTATGATATGCTTGAAATCATTGAGCGAATTGTAGATAATTCGGAATTTGACCAGTACAAAAAAGGTTATGGGCAAACAATTTTGTGTGGTTTAGCCCGAATTAATGGTTGGGCAGTTGGAATTGTTGCCAATCAAAGAAAAATTGTAAAATCGAAGAAAGGTGAGATGCAGATGGGCGGCGTAATTTACTCAGATTCGGCCGATAAGGCTGCTCGGTTTATTATGAATTGTAACCAGCAAAAAATTCCGTTAGTTTTCTTGCAAGATGTAACAGGGTTCATGGTTGGGAGTCGCTCAGAACACGGTGGAATTATCAAAGATGGTGCAAAAATGGTCAACGCAATGGCTAATTCGGTTGTACCGAAATTTACGTTTATCGTTGGTAATTCATACGGAGCAGGAAATTATGCGATGTGCGGAAAAGCCTATGACCCACGCCTGATTTATTCATGGGTAACTGGCCAAATGGCCGTGATGAGCGGTGCGTCGGCTGCTAAAACCTTAGTTCAGATTCAGACAGCAACGCTGAAATCAAAAGGTATAACGATTGGCGAAGCTGAAGAAAAAGAACTATTGGATAAAATCACCGACCGATACAATTCACAGTTGAGTCCGTATTATGCCGCATCAAATCTTTGGGTAGATGGGGTAATTGACCCACTCGAAACCCGAAAAATTATTTCGATGGGCATTGAGGCCGCTAATCACGCTCCAATTTCTAAAAGATATAATGTGGGAGTTATTCAAACGTAGAAAAAATAAACGAACCACCAAATATGCTTGGTGGTTCGTTTAATATTGGGGCAATTTCATATCGGTAAATCTATATGAAAATTACCATTTAGGATAATTAATAAGTAACCGATGTTGATGATTTCTCAGATACTAACACCTCTGTTCCATATACTAAAACAGTAATAGATTCACCTGCTATATTTTCAATTTCAATCGTATTTCCTTTAATCGAAATATTCAATGAATTTCCCCTAAAACCTGTTCGGAACGAAAATCCTTGCCATTGTTCTGGCAAGAATGGCTCAAACGAAAGTTTATTGTTTTTCACTCTCAAACCTCCAAAACCTTTTACTACCGACATCCAAGTACCTGCCATTGAGGTAATATGAAGACCGTCTTCGGTATCATTATTATAATCGTCAAGGTCAAGGCGGGCTGTGCGTACATACATTTCGTAGGCTTTTTCTTTTCTACCCAGTTTGGCTGCTTGAATTACGTGAACACATGGAGAAAGTGATGATTCATGAACGGTCATTGGCTCATAGAAATCAAAATTTCTACGCAATTCTTCTACCGTAAAATCTTCTTCAAAGAAATACATTCCTTGTAAAACATCCGCTTGTTTAATGAAGCAAGAACGTAAAATTCTATCCCACGACCATTTTTGATTAATTGGGCGTTGAGCTGCAATATCATTGACGGTTAGTAATTCTTTATCCAAGAAACCATCTTGTTGTAAGAAAACCTGACGAGTTTCGTCGTAAGGGAAATACATATTATCAATGATGTGTTGCCATTTTTGAGTTTCGGCTGAATAGTCAAGATTTGTTTTTCCAATAATTTCATCAAAACGCACTTGATTTTCGCCTTTCAAATTTTCAAAGCTTTCTAACGTATATTTCAAGCACCAAACGGCCAAATAGTTGGTGTACCAGTTATTATTGACATTGTTTTCGTATTCGTTTGGCCCTGTTACGCCAAGCATAACATATTTGCCTTTATCGGCCGACCAATTTACACGTTGAGCCCAAAATCTTGAAATTCCAGTCAAAACTTCCAAACCATATTCTGCCAAATACTGGGAGTCGCCTGTATAACGGATATAATCAAAAATTGCGTAAGCGATTGCTCCATTTCGATGAATTTCTTCAAACGTAATCTCCCATTCGTTATGGCATTCTTCGCCATTCATCGTTACCATCGGATATAAAGCAGCACCTCCCGAAAAACCAAGCTTTTCGGCATTTTCAATGGCTTTTTGTAGGTGATTGTGGCGATATACCAATAAGTTGCGAGCAACTTTCTGCTCAGAAGTTGATAAATAGAATGGTAAACAATAGGCTTCAGTGTCCCAGTAAGTTACACCTCCGTATTTTTCGCCAGTAAATCCTTTTGGTCCGATATTCAATCGAGCGTCTTCACCAGTATAGGTTTGTTGAAGTTGGAAAATATTGAAACGTATAGCTTGCTGAGCAGCCACATCTCCTTCAATCTGTATATCATTTCCTTCCCATTTTTTTGCCCAAGCAGCTTTTTGTTCGGCCAACATTGTATCAAAACCTTTTGCAGTAACTTTTTGTACATAAGCTTTGGTATTTTCGCTCAGTGCTGCAATCGGATGATTCTCTGATGAAAGGTTAGCCGCAAATTTTATGATTGAGGTTTCTTGCCCCTCTTCAAGATTAATTTTGAATTCGTTGGCAACGTATTTTTCTTTTTTGATTGGAAACGTCTGACTATCAATCTTTTCACCAGCTTGATAAATTTCAAATTTCATACCCGTACAAACCTGAAAAGTTGGAACGGTATCCCAAGCGGATTTTTTAGTTTCGAGTGTTAAATACCCTTCTCCATGACCAGTTTCTTTTGAAACTTCATTCCAAAATTTCTCTCCATGATTTGAGTCTTTATTAGAGACATCACCATCTAAAGAAACAGTTACTTTGGCTGTACCAAAGAAATTTAAGGGCGTTATTGAGTATTTGATAACGCCCGATTCATCATCTACTAAACTTAAGAAGCGTTGCGAATGAATTTTTAGCGTTTTTCCACTCGTTAACTTTATTGTACAGATACGCTCAAGTACACCAGTACGCATATCAAGTGTGCGAGTAAAGTCTTGTACTTCGGCAGTATTCAAATCAATGATTTCTCCTTCAATTTCAATATCAATTCCCGTCCAATTACACGCATTGATTACTTTGGCAAAATAGTTTGGATAACCATTTTTCCACCAACCCACACGAGTTTTGTCAGGAAACCAAACTCCAGCCACATAATTCCCCTGTAGGGTTTTTCCTGAAAAAGTTTCTTCAAAATTTCCACGTCCGCCCATACGCCCATTACCCAAGCTCATCAAACTTTCGGTAATTTCGTTGTATTCGGCATGGAACCCATTTTCCACGATACACCATTCATCGTGTGTGATATAATTTTTCATTTTTTGATTTTAATTTTGTTGGCCGAAGCCAGCATTTTTATAAGTAGGTAAAGTATTATTAATTTTCAGGTAATCGTTTTTGAATTTTTAAAAACTCACTGTAAGCTTTTTTAGAGATATCGCCTTCTATTTTGTCTTTTTTAGTAGATTCAAGTTCAATCGCTTCTAAGAGCGAATCATAAGCCGATTTATATTTCTCATTTTTTGAACACAATAGACCATAAACTGCTAAACGAGTTGCATTTGGAGCTAATTCGATTGCTTTTTTAGCACAATCAATGCCAACATTTATTCTATTAAAATAGGTTTGTTGAAATAAAATACTACTTGCAATAAAATTTAAGTTAGCTGCATAAGCATTTGAAAAATAATTCCTTTTCGACCTTAAAACTTCTTTTTGAGTTTCATCTAAACTGGTATCGTTAGCTATTTGCTTTTCAAGATTAGAATAAAAAATTGAATCTTTCACGGCCAATTCTCTTTTATCAATTTTTGCCATTTTTTTATAGTAGGCTTTTGCACCTTTCATCAAACGATTAGAGCTACGGGCTGCCGAATAATAGTAAATGTCAAAAATATCCTTACTAATATTGGTAAAATTGTCGCTTAGATTGTTGCATTGTTCGGCATAACCTAAGCTCTTTTTGATATATTTTTTACTTTCAAGTGTCCCCTGTGAAATTTTTCCAATTCCACTCGAAATGATTCTTTCTTTGAGAGCGTATTGATAGTAAATTTTTCCGTCTTTTGTTACTCTTTCCAGTTGTTTTAAATGAATCGGAATTAACTTATTATCTGCATAATATAGACATTTTAGCATCAAATCTATAGTTTCATCAGACACTTTTTCTTCTTCGGAAATCAATTCAAGATAGCGAGTAAACTCTTTTTCTAAGACCGCTTCTGGGGCAATTCTTTTCCACTCTAAAATATAATCCTTGATTGCTTCTGGATTATCAGGTTTGTCTTGGTATCTTTTAAAAATGTCTCTTCTTTTCAACGACAATTTAAAAATGTCTTTGATAGAACCATACATTGCCGCAAGGTCGAATTCATTGACAATAGGTTCGACTTTATGAACAATGTCTTTTGAATACGAAACCCAAAATATGGTTGGAGCCTTTGTTAACCCCCATACTTTAAAGAGTTCGGTTTCTTTACTTTCAAAATGAGTCTTATAAAAAACTACATCGTTTGGTAACTTTGCCAAGGTCTCTGTATTAAAAACGTTTCGCTCTATATCTTTGCATAATTCAGAATCTGAATACACATAAATTAGAATCGTTTTGTCATTTTCTTTAGAAAGATTAACAAGGTTTTCCCAAGAAGCTTCTGACAATGAATTATTTTGACAGAATCCTTGAAAGTTGAGTGTAATTATGATTATAAAAAGGAAAAGTTGCTTACTCATTTCTAATACTTGGTGGCTACTAAAAATTACTCAAAAGCTGGGTTAAATCTATATTTTCAAAACCACTAAGAACAATGTCTGCCTTTGTCAGAACTTCAGCATGACCGATTCCGACTACTTTCATCCCTGCATTTTTGCCTGCTTCTACGCCCGCAACGGCATCTTCAAAAACTAAACATTCTTCTGGCAAGAGGCCTAACTCGGCAGCTCCTTTTAAAAATACTTCGGGGTCAGGTTTACCTTTCGAGATTTTTGTGCCGTCAATAATTGCATCAAAATCATTGATGAGGCCAACACCTTCGAGAATCATCCGAGCATTTTTACTAACCGAGCCCAACGCAATTTTAATGTCTGTTTGCTTGATTTGTGCAAAAAACTCTCTTACTCCTGGCAAAATATCATCAGCAGTCATTTTGCTGACAAGTGTTAAATAGTGTTCATTTTTCTTTGTTGCCAATTCTGTTTTTTCTTCTTCCGATAAAACAACATTTCCGTGTTCGAGAATTAAATTTAAAGAATCCATGCGGCTAACACCTTTTAGGGTTTCATTAAATTCTTCTGAAATATCAAACCCTAAATCGTTGGCCATTTTACGCCATGCTTGGTAATGAAATATGGCTGTTTCTACGATTACACCGTCTAAATCAAATAAAAATCCTTTAATCATATTATTTGTACAACAATTTTCTAAATTGTTTCCTATTTAAAATTCTAATTTTTGAACAACACAATTTAAAAAATTGTGCTATTTTAACTCCAAAATTAAAGCCGTCATTGCAGGAACTTTAATGTTTGAAATATCATTAAGCACTTCGCCAGTCATGATATTTTTAGCCGATTTTGCACCTTTTATTACTTCCGCAAAATTCGCCGTTGGCACACTTGAATCTGTATTTTTAGTATTGCTCACAACCATCACCGTTTGTTTGTCAGTGTATCTAAAATAGACATAGATTCCGCCATCAAACGGTGTGAATTGCATGAATTTTCCTTTGGTCAAAGCTTCTGAGGTTTTGCGGTAATTCAATAGTTTTTTATTGAAATCAAATGCTTCATTTTCTTGAGCATTTCTACCTTCGGCAGTAAATTTGTTCTCAGTATCGCCTTTGAATCCACCTGGGAAATCTTTTCTAACTTCTGCATCACTCGGATTTTTGAAGTTTTTCATCAAAAATTCGGTGCCGTAATACATTTGCGGTACTCCACGAACGGTGTAAAGCCATGTCAAACCTAACTTATATTTATTAAAATCTTCACCAATTACTGAGAAATATCGGTCAGTATCATGATTTTCTACAAATGGTACAAGTTTTTCTGGGTTTTGATATACGAGGTCTTGCGAAAGCGTTGTGTATAAACGATTTACGCCTTCATTCCATCCGAAATTTTCCTTTAATGCGGTGTTGATTGCTCCCTGAACTTGAAAGTCGCAGCTTGATGGAAGATTACATTTAAACGGAATATTGAGATTGTTTTTAGTGAAATATGATTGACTAACCACAGTATTGACTGCTGACTCACCAAACAAAAGCATATTCGGATGTTCGTCAAGAATCGCTTTGTTACAACGATTCATAAATTCCATATCATTGTAGATGTATGTATCAATTCTCCAAGCATCAATATTAAAATACTCGATTGTCCAGAGTGCATGTTGAATCAAATAATTGGCTAATAAAGGGTCTTTTTGGTTTAAGTCGGGTAGAAACGAAGTGAACCAACCTTCTTCTGTTACTTTTTTATCATATTTAGAGCCATTTACATCAATCAGAGGTTGGTCTTTGTAAGATGTATTCGTGTATTTATCCCAATTGTGTAGCCAACTTTTACTTGGAAGGTCTTTTACGAACCAAGCATCTTCGCCAACGTGGTTATATACCGCATCTTGAATGATTTTTATTCCTTTTTTATGTGCTTCATTGATAAGTTTTTGGTACCCATTGTTACCTCCAAAGCGACGGTCAATTTGGTAGTGGTCAGTAAAGTGATAGCCATGATATGAGCTACGCATTGAGCCACCTTCATTGGTTTGGTGGGTATTATTTTCAATAATTGGAGTCAACCATAGGGCCGTAACGCCCAGTTCATTGAAATAGTCAAGATGGTTAATGATTCCTTGTAAATCGCCACCGTGTCTTAAAAATGGACTTTTACGGTCAGCTTGTGTATCAAACATCTCATCATATTTATCGTTCGATTCATCGCCATTGGCAAAACGGTCGGGCATCAATAAATACACCACATCAGCTTGGCTTACAGTTTGAGGCTTGGCAGTTCGCAAACGTAATTCATAATTTACGGTTGAAGATTCTGTGCCGTTTTCGAAGATAAATTGTAGATTTCCTGCTTTGGCAGCTTTTGTGATGTCTAAATCTACAAAAATATAATTTGGGTTTTCAACCTTCTGCGTTTTGAGAAGTTTTACACCTGCATAGGGTTTCAAACTAACTTTGACTTGGCTGATATTTTTGCCATAAACCAATATTTGGAGGTTTTGATTTTTCATGCCAACCCACCAGTTAGTAGGGTTAATACGTTGAATATCAGGTTTTTGAGCAAAGCATGATAGAGCTAAGCCTAATTGTACAAAAACAAGAAGGAGCAGTTGTTTGGGTGTTTTCATAAGTGTTAAAGTATTCGTTTCAATGGCAAAATAACACAAACAAACTATTTTTTCATAAAAAAATCCTGTTTAGATTTGAAACTAACTTTAACCTTGCACAAAATGAATAAGATAATTGCGATTGTCTTTTTGGCAATTTGCCATTTTGCAGTAGCTCAAAAATCAACAGAAATGACCAAAGAAAAATCTAACTTACCAAAGACCGACAAATTAGTAGTTTACCAAATTTATACCCGACTTTTCGGCAATCTCAAAACAACTAACAAATTTTATGGCTCGATTGAAGAGAATGGATGCGGCAAATTTAATGATATCAACGATAAGGCTTTACAAGAACTAAAAAAATTAGGGGTTTCACACGTATGGTTTACTGGGGTTATCGAACACGCAACCATGACCGATTACTCTAAAAATGGAATTCCACAAGATAATCCCTTAGTTGTTAAAGGAATTGCTGGTTCGCCGTACGCTATTAAAGACTACTATGATGTTGACCCTGATTTGGCCGTTGATGTAAAGAATCGAATGAAAGAATTTGAGGATCTGGTGAAACGTAGCCATACAAATGGATTAAAAGTAATTATTGATTGCGTGCCCAATCATGTGGCAAGAAGTTATCATTCTGATAAAAAGCCCAAAGGAATAAAAGATTTTGGTGAAGACGACGATAAAACAAAGGCATTTGACTCAAATAATAATTTTTACTACATAAAAGACCAAATGTTTGTAGTGCCAAGCGAGGTAAATCCGCCTGTGGTACCAAAAACAAATTACACTGAAATTCCAGCCAGAGCTACTGGTAATGATGTGTTTTCGGCTAAACCGAGCATTAACGATTGGTTTGAAACAATCAAGCTTAATTATGGAGTAGATTATTTAGATAACCGTAGCAAACATTTTGAACCAATTCCGAGCACTTGGTTAAAAATGCGTGATATTTTGACTTATTGGGCTAAAAAAGGTGTCGATGGTTTCAGATGTGATATGGCCGAGATGGTACCGTTTGAATTTTGGGGTTGGGTAATTCCTGAAATCAAAAAGGTAAATCCTGATATCATTTTTATTGCTGAAATTTATAATCCGCAGACATATAAACAATACCTTTTTGAAGGTAAATTTGATTATCTCTACGATAAGGTTGGACTTTATGATGCACTTCGTCGACTGATGGAAGGACACGGAAATGCCAACGACATCACACGTGTTTGGCAAAACGAATCGGGAGATTTCTCGAATCGTATGCTTCGTTTTTTAGAAAATCACGACGAACAACGCATTGCCTCAAAATATTTTGCTAATAATCCATTCAAAGCTATTCCTTCAATGGTAGTTAGTTCTGCCTTACACACAGGGCCAGTAATGCTATATTTTGGGCAAGAAGTTGGTGTAAAACCAACAATGGCTGAAGGTTTTAGCGGTGAAGATGGTCGCACGACCATGTTTGATTATTGGGGAGTGCCTGAATTTCAGAATTGGGTAAATAATCATCAATATGATGGTGGGAAACTAACTGCCGAGCAGAAATCTCTGCGTAAAATTTATGCTGAAATCTTAAAATTTACCAATGAAAACGAAGCTGTAATAGACGGTAAATTTTACGATTTACAATACGTAAACGGAAACGGACAAACTGTAAATTATAACGACCAAAAAATATATAGTTATTTAAGATTCACCGATAATCAAAAATTATTGTTTATTTGCAACTTTGACTTGGAAAAATCATACTCTACTGGTGTATTTATACCACAAGGGGCTTGGGAAATGATGAAAATAAATATCAACGAGCCAGTGAGCTATTCGGTCAAAGAAATTTTCGAGAAAGAAATGAGTTCGAATGTAATTAATCAACAAACGAAATCAATTTCAACCAAAGAAGCAATTCGATTAACTTTACCTGCCAATAGTGTAACGGTTTTAGAAATAAAATAATACCAAAACTATTTAACTTTAACCTAATTATAAAATGTCGTCAAAGAAAAATAAGCCGCTTTTGTCGTTTTGGCAAATCTGGAATATGAGTATTGGATTCTTAGGAATTCAGATGGGCTTTGCCCTTCAAAATGCCAATGCCAGTAGAATTTTACAAAATTTTGGTGCTGATGTTGAGCATCTATCGTGGTTTTGGTTAGTTGCACCCTTTACAGGGATGGTAATTCAGCCCATTATTGGGCATTACAGCGATAAAACTTGGACAAAGCTCGGACGCAGACGCCCTTTCTTCTTAACGGGAGCAATTTTGGCATCAATTGGATTGATTCTTATGCCTAATGCCGATATGTTTGTCAGTATCCTACCAGCTTTATGGGTTGGTGCAGGTTTTCTGATGATAATGGATGCCTCATTCAATGTTGCCATGGAGCCATTTAGAGCTTTAGTTGCAGATAAACTCAATGGCTCTCAACAAACGCTGGGCTTTTCAATTCAAACGGTTTTGATTGGTATCGGTGCGGTTGTGGGGTCTTGGTTACCTTATGTACTCACCGAATGGTTTGGTTTTGAAAAAAATGCCCAAGCAGGAAAGGTACCATTTAGTTTAGTATTATCGTTCATTATAGGGGCTGTATTTTTGTTGAGTTGTATTATCTGGACAATCATAAAAACACCAGAATATTCACCAAAAGAGCAAGCTGAGTTTGAGGGAGAAGAACTCGAAGAAGACAAAGGAAGTTTCTTTGATATTTTTAAAGACTTCGGCAATATGCCAAAAACCATGAAGCAACTCGGATTAGTTCAGTTTTTTTCATGGTTCGGTTTGTTTTCGATGTGGGTTTTTATGACCCCTGCAATTGCACAGCATATTTATAAACTTCCCGTGGGCGATTCAAGCTCTGAGCAATATAACGATGCTGGTAATTGGGTTGGTGTTATTTTTGGTGTGTACAATGCTGTTTCGGCTATCTATGCTTTCTTCTTACCAAAAATGGCTGATAAATTTGGCCGTAAAAGTACACATGCGTATTCGTTGATAATTGGTGGACTAAGCTTAATCTCAATCTATTTTATAAGCGATTATCGTTGGTTAGTATTGCCAATGGTTGGTGTAGGCTTTGCTTGGGCAAGTATTTTGGCAATGCCTTATGCAATTTTGGCTGGCTCAATTCCAGCTAAGAAAATGGGGATTTACATGGGTATTTTCAACTTCTTCATTACAATTCCACAAATAATCAATGGAATTATCGGTGGGCCTATCGTTAAAAATTTATACAATAATCAAGCTGTTTTTGCCGTAGTAGGAGGTGGTGTTTGTTTTTTGTTAGCTGCTCTCTCGGTTAGATTTGTTGAAGATAAAAACGGTTGATTTTAGAAATTTGCAAAAGCCTTCATTTAACGATGAAGGCTTTTGTCGCTTAATAGCATTTCTAAGTCTCTACTTCTAAATTGTTTATCTTATATCAATTTAAGTTTAGCTATAAGTATTTATACTTGTATCAGACACTTACTAACTTACCTTACACTTTATTACAACAATGTTTAAAAACAAATACCTTTATGTATTCCTTCACATAATTATGTGGATTGGATACACGGCTTTGCCTTTATTGAATGCTTTTCAGAATGATTCGTCCAGGACGAGGGTAAATCCTTATACCAATACGACCTATTGGCTATATGTTTCAATCTCATCAATCATACTTTTTTATATCAATTCTGAGGTTTTATTTCCTAAAATCTATAAAAAACAACCGATAAGATACTTCTTGAGTCTGATAGCCGTAATTATGGTTTTATTATGGGGGCGATATTTTGTGCGTATCACTTTTGTTGGTAGCGATATCAATAAAAGTCTATTTTACGTAAATGCTTTTATTCAGTACCTATATGTATTTGGTATTAGTGCTTCATATTGTTTCTTCTCTGATTACCAAAAGCAACAAGAAATTCAGCGTGAAAATGAGAATGAGCGATTAAAATCTGAACTTTCGTTTTTACGTTCACAAATTTCCCCGCATTTCATGTTTAATCTGATGAATAGTTTGGTTTCACTAAACAGAAAAAAGTCAGATTTGGTTGAGCCTGTATTATTGAAAATGGCTGATTTACTTCGATATATGCTCTATGAGAAAGATGATAAACGTATTTCTCTTGAGAATGAAGTCAAGTACCTTTCAAATTATATTGATTTACAAAAAGTGCGATTTGGTGATTACGTAAAGATAGAGTTTGATGTAAAATCAATGGGTTCGAGCAAAAGTATTGAGCCAATGCTGTTGATTCCATTTGTTGAAAATGCTTTCAAACACGGCGTTGGAATGATTGAAAATCCTTTTATTCAAGTTGAGTTGGAAGCCACTAATAACGAACTACGATTTAAGGTAATAAATAAATTTAGTAACGATAAAAAAGAGGCAAAAGATGGTGCATCGGGCATTGGTTTAAATAATGTTAAACGCCGATTAGAATTACTTTACCCTAAACAATATGTGCTGAATGTCAGTGAATCAGAGAATCTGTATACAACTGATTTGAAAATAAATTTCAAATAGTATGTTTTTTAAATAAAGATGTAACTATTTTTTTCTTAATTTTAAACTAATTATAATTTTTAAGGTCTTAGTTTTTGAAGATGGTATAGGTTATTCTTAGAAAAATTTAGCTGAACGTTTCGAACACAAACCTATTATTAATCAAAATGAGCGATTTCGCTTTTGTAAATATGCGTTGTATAGCGGTTGATGATGAACCTTTAGCACTTGATTTATTAGAAGATAATATCACCCAAGTGCCTTATCTCGAATTTGTAGGAAGATGTAAAAATGCTTTTGAAGCAATTGAATTGATACAAAAAGAAAAAGCTGAAAATCGGAATATTGATTTGATTTTTCTGGATATTCAAATGCCTGGCATTACGGGGGTTCAGTTTGTCAAGAGCATGGTTACTAATCCGATGGTTATTTTCATAACGGCTTATGACCAATTTGCTTTGGAAGGTTTTGACCTAAACGTGATTGATTATCTGCTTAAACCAGTATCATTTGAACGATTCCTGAAAGCATGTAATAGAGCCAATGAATTGTTTTTATTGAAAGAAAGTACACATCAGCCAAAAGTCTTACAAGAAGAGCACTTCTTCGTAAATGCCGAGTATTCATTAGTTAAAATAAAATACGCTGATATTTTATATATCGAAGGCCTAAAGGATTACATAAAAATTTATGTAAGCACGCAACCACGGCCAATTATTACTCGCATGACAATGAAGAGTATTGAGGAAAAATTTGCTTCAATGCCTTTTATGCGAGTACATAAATCCTACATTGTCTCATTGAATAAAATAGAATCAATCAGGAACCTAAAAATCAGTATTGGAACACATTTAATACCTGTAAGTGAACAGTTTTCTGATGAATTATTACGCCGAATTGGCAGTAAATAGGTATAGTCGCATAATTTGGGCTTTTTGTCTCATGTGTATTGGAACTTCCCATTTATCTATTATTTTCGTGTCATAGATTATTAATCAAGGGAAAAATATGAGGTTTTTGGGATTTGAAAAAGGATTAGTAAATCAAGTTGGGATGTAGTAAATGATTCTGTTTACAGTTTAGTTTTGGAGTAATTAACGACTCATAAATAATAGGTTAGTACTTAAAACTCGTGGGCTTTGCATGCGAGTTTTTTTTATGCCAAATTTGTAAGAAAATTAGCATAGATTTTATGACAACTCGTCAACTTTTTCTTCAAAATGTAGCCCAGACCTCCGATTTTCCATTGGCACTTGAAATCCAAAAAGCGGAAGGCATTTATCTTTACGGAGAAACCACCAAATATATTGATTTAATTTCGGGTATTGGGGTAAGTAATGTTGGGCACCGCCACCCAAAAGTAGTAGAAGCCATTAAAAGCCAAGTAGATAATTATATGCATTTGATGGTGTATGGTGAATACGTGCAAACACCACAAGTAAATTTAGCCGAAGCTATCTGTAAAACTCTCTTAGGAACGGGCTTAGACAATGTATATTTCACAAATTCAGGCACAGAGGCTGTAGAAGGGGCAATGAAATTGGCTAAGCGATTTACTCGTCGGACTAATATTGTATCATGCAATAAGGCATATCATGGTTCTACGCAGGGGGCGTTATCGCTTGGAGATGAGCATTTTAAACGTAATTTTCGCCCATTACTTTCTTCGATTGATAAGATTGAGCGAAATGATTTCGCTGACCTATTAAAAATTACTCAACAAACAGCCGCTGTTTTCTTTGAACCAGTAGGAGGAGAGTCGGGTGTGCGTGCAGCTGATTATGAATACCTACAAGCTTTACGAAATAGATGTGATGAAGTAGGAGCATTATTAGTTTTTGATGAAATTCAGTCTGGATTTGGCCGAACTGGTAAGTTTTGGGCTTTTGAACACTATGATGTTAAACCCGATATTTTGCTTTGTGCGAAAGGAATGGGAGGGGGAATGCCAATTGGAGCATTTATTGCTTCACACGAAATTATGGGCGTTTTGAAAGATAACCCTATTTTAGGACATATCACTACTTTTGGGGGGCATCCAGTAAGTTGTGCAGCTTCTTTGGCTACTCTGAATGCAATTTTTGATGAAAATATGTTATTCGATTCAAAAAATTGTAGATCAGATTGTAAGCCTTCAAAATGTAGTTTGCTTGAGTGCAATTTTGTTGAGCAAAAGGGGCAGTTATTCAAAAAACTATTGGTTCATCCCAAAATCAAAGAAGTACGTGGCAAAGGCTTAATGCTGGCAGCAGAATTTGAAAGTTTTGAAGTATTGAAACCCATCATAGACCGAGCTATTGAAAAAGGTGTAATTACCGATTGGTTCTTATATTGTGACAATTCGATGAGAATAGCACCGCCTTTGATTATTACCGAAGAGCAAATTAGATTTGCTTGTGAAGTGATTTTAAGCAGTATTGATTAAAGAATTCGATTGGAGAGTTGTCAAAACGTTTTGACAACTCTCTTTAGTATCTTATTTAACCATTCGTCTTACTTGCTGTATTTGACCATTTTGTAAACGTGCAAAATACATCCCACTATTAAAGTTTCTGGTATCAAGCACTACTTCGTGAGTACCAGCATCATATTCCCCATCGACCGGTACTGCAATCACTCGACCCACGTTATCAAAAATTTGAACCATTGTGTGGCCTCCTCTTGTGGTAAAACTCAGCGTAGTTGAATCAGTAAACGGATTTGGGTAGTTGCTGATAAGGTCTTCTGAAATCGAGATAGGCTCATTAGCCGTGATTTTTCCGCAAGCCTGCACCTGCACAAGTGGTAATGGTTGGAAGTCTTTTAATAAAACATCATCGACATATGCTTGGTCAAGGCAAAACCATTGGGTTAATATTGAAGCATAAATCGAACGAAAATCATACTGCATCGTTACGTTATCGTTAGTTGTTGGAGAAGCCGCAATATCAGCAGATTTTCCTAAAACTATTGGATTTACCAAATCGCCAAACATAAACATAGGGGCTGCTGCACCGTGGTCAGTTCCACCACTGGCATTTGATTTTACTCGACGCCCAAACTCGGAATAGGTTACTCCCAAAACTTTTTTAGAAACGCCTAAGCCTACTATGTCATCCGAAAAGGCTTTAATAGAATCACTTACCGTTTTCCAAAGGTTGGCGTGTGTACCTGTCGTAGTATCGCTTGTATTTACTTGGCTGCTGTGTGTATCAAAACCACCCATGCTTACAAAATATACTTTAGTTTTTAGACCACCAGCTATCAACTGGGCAACAATTTTTAATTGATTGGCCAAACTGTTGTTTGGGTAGGTTGCTTGTTTGGTTACTTTCGAAGCCGCTGTCTTAATCGAATTGGCATACAAGTTTGTTTGATTGGCCACTTCTCTCAAAAACTTCAATTCTTTACCTGCCAATGTATTTGGGGTTGTCTCTACCTTGTTGGCAATTAAATTATAAAAGCTCGAAGGGTTAGAGATAGCCATCCCCATTGACTGAATAGGTCCTTGTAGAGCTGTATTAACAACTGACCCAATCTGAATAGCCAAAGGGTCTGGGTATTTGGTACTTGGGTAACCTGTCGGGTAATTTGGATTATCAATCGCTAAATACCTACCAGCCCAACCATTATTCACAAATATATTTGAATCAGAGGCCGAGTTCCAGATATCAGTAGCTCTGAAATGTGAAAAATTGGGATTGGGATATCCAACTGCTTGAATCAAGGCTGCTTTACCTTCCTTAAACATAGTCTGCATGGCTGTCATGGCAGGATTCAATCCAAGTGTGTCGGTTTGAGGTATGGTTAGAAGTTTATCCTTTGGAATAGCAATATTTGTACGTGCATTCTGATAAAGAGCATATTTATCAATCGGTACAACAGTATTTAAACCGTCATTTCCACCTGATAATTGTATCACAACCAGTACGTTTTCATCGCCAATGGCTGCATCATCGACATTGCCAAATGCTTTGAATGATAATCCATTCAGCAAAGCAGGCATTACAACGCCTGCAAATGTATTTTGTATAAAATCTCTACGTTTCATAGAATCCCAATGATTATTGTAAGGGTTATTTTATTTGCAGGGTTATTATCCTAACTGATATTCTGGTAGTGCCAAAAGATATTTGTACAAACTTCTTAGTCGAGTTGTAACCATATTGAGCGTATTGGTATCATTTGGCTTGCTAATCATTGCATCCCAAAGTTCGGTCCAATAATAATCTGTCGATTGGCCGCTCAAGAGTATATCTTTTTTTACTTGCTGAATCAGCTCGCTACTTACAGGGATTTTATATAATATTTCAAGTGAATCGCTAATCAATTTATTAGGGTCGTTAGGAGTAGGCATTTTTTTTGCAAATGCTACTACATCAATTTGTATTTTTTTAGTGTTTTTGGTAAACCCCGTGTTTATAAAGGTATCGGTGTATTGATTTCGCTTAGGGTAAGTATCAGAATTTACCCAAATTTCATAAAACATTGGCGATTGATAATAAGCTGGCCAGCCTGCAACATTAGGTGGGTCACCGATATCTTGCTGCATAATTTGCCCTTGCCGCATCAATTCACCAAAAAGATTATAATATTCTTGTACAAAATCCTTAGCAGATGGAAATGCAACATTAAATTCACGCAGGGTGCCTACTACCAAATCAAGCGGACTTTTTATCATTGCTCCATATACATTTGCATCAAAAAAGTGTTGGCTCTTTAGCAATGCGGCAATGACAGGCTTTATTTCGTATTTATTGTCTCTAAAAATCTTTGCCAATGGCTCGATAATGTCTTTTTCGACAGCAGAAGTTATATCATAATAAACAAAAAACTGATAGAACTTACGACAGATAAATTTGCTCACTTCATCAACTGAAAAAATCATCGTTAGCATATCATCTAATTCTTTTTCTGCTCCAGCCTGAGTTGTTCCGCCTTTTATGATTGTATTATTATAAAATGAAGAGAATTTCTTATCGGTAGTATCATGGTTTGAAATTGTAAAATTATAAACCATTCTATCGTTGTTGATATTGAAGCCTGTAAGTACCCTTGCTGCAGCTTTTACATCATCTTCGGTATATTTTGAGCCACTTCCTTTTCCAACCGTAAATAACTCTTGGAGTTCTCGTCCGTAGTTTTCGTCGGGGGCATTTTTTGTGTTTAATCTACCATTGAGGTATCGCAGCATGGCAGGGTCGAGGGTGATTTGCCGAACGAAGTCTTTAAAATTTCCTAAAGCATATTTTCTGAGTACAGTATTATGTATGTATACAAATCGTGCATCATCCACATCGTTTATTTCAGTAGCAAAATGATTATGCCAAAACAAAACCATTTTTTCGTGTATACTTCGTTTTTGATTGGCCATTTGCATGACCCACCAATATTTATGGGATGCTCTTCTTTTTGAATTAACAGTACCGTCACCATAAATAGCATTGACCCATGTTTCACCAAATTTTACACCTTGTGGGTCTTTATAATCGACGGTATCGTAGAAGTTGAGAGGGGGTTCTGGGTTTTCGGGTGTTAGTAGGAGCTCGTCAATGGCTTGGGTAATTGTCATTTTTTGAAAATATGCAATATCGTCTGGACTTGAACCAAACATGGTGCGTTTCAATAAATGACTTATCTGAGCGACTTTCCATTCGCCTTTGTACTCGTCGAGTCCACCTTGAATGGCTGTTGGAGAGTAATGTTGAGTCATAGTTTAAGATTAGGTTTTGTACTTTTGACAATCATTTAAGAAAAAGGTTTAAATTTCTTCTCCGAAAAATAGATTATTCACATAGTCGAGGTATGGTTTTAAAATTTTACAACCTCTGATTACTTCGAGCGAAAAGTTTTCTAATAATATCTCTTTATCGGTAAATTTATGAACAAAAAACAGTTGTTTGTATTTCAATAGTTCAATTTCAGGGTGGTCTATTGCATAGCCTTTAGGCATTTTTTTTACTCTTTCACCATGAATTTCATTAAAATAGCTTTTGAAATTCTCTTCTTCGATAATGCTTTTTATAATATGTGGACTATAATCAATTTCTTGTCTGAAACTTGCTAACTGGCTTCCAGTTGGAGCCCACATACCACCACCTAAAAACGATTCATTATTGGGTTGAATATGTAAATAAAAATCAACTTTTCCAGAGCTTTTCCCTCCAGGACCAAAACCAGCACCCAAATATTTTTTATAAGGAGATTTATCTGCCGAAAACCTAATATCACGATTAATACGTAAAATACAACTCTTTACAGTAGTATTAAGTAGATTTTCTTGGAATTGTGCAATACCTGTGAGAATTTCTTGGCATAAATTCTCAAACTCGTCTTTGGTTTGTTCGTAATCTTTACGATTCGCATGAAACCATTCCCGATTATTATTTTGCTCTAAGTTACTTAAAAATTGAAGTGAATGATGGGTTAGCATTGGTAATTTTATCTATTTTTGTGGAAAAATACATTATTTTTATTATTTATCTCAAATTATGGCAAGAATATTAACAGGCATACAAGCAAGCGGTGTTCCGCATCTCGGAAATATTTTAGGAGCGATTTTGCCTGCAATTAAATTATCTCAAAATCCAGCAAACGAATCATTTCTATTTATAGCTGATTTGCACTCAATGACTACTATCAAAGATGCAAAAGTAATGCAAGAAAATACCCGTGCAGTGGCGGCGGCTTGGTTAGCTTGTGGGTTTGATGCCGAAAAAAACTTCTTTTATCGACAGTCACGTTTGGCGGGCTATCATACCGAATTAATGTGGTATTTGAATTGTCAAACACCTTATCCGATGTTGGCAAATGCACACTCTTTCAAAGATAAATCTGACCGTCTTTCAGATGTAAATGCTGGGCTTTTTACCTATCCTGTCTTGCAAGCAGCTGATATTGTTTTGTACGGAGCTAATTTTGTGCCTGTTGGGAAAGACCAACGTCAGCACCTCGAAATGTCGAAAGATATTGCTGCGGCCTTTAACCGTACTTATGGCGAAGTTTTGACTTTACCAGAACCATTGATTGATGAATCAGTAATGGTGATTCCTGGTACGGATGGTACGAAAATGAGTAAGTCGTATAATAATTTTATTAATATTTTCTTAGCCGAAAAGCCGTTATTGAAATCAATCAAATCAATTATTTCAGATAGTACGCCACTCGAAGAACCGAAAAATCCCGAAACTGACATTACTTTTAAACTATTTTCATTAGTGGCCGAACCAAGCGATATTGAAGATATGCGTCAGAAATATTTGGCAGGTGGTTTTGGCTACGGTCATGCAAAACAGGCATTATTTGAGGTCTTATGGAAAAAATTTGAAAAGGAAAGGGAAATTTTTAACTATTACATGGAAAACAGTGAGGCTTTAGAAGAGAAACTTAAACACGGCGAAGCCAAAGCACGTGAGATTGCCGAAAAGACAATAAACGATGCAAGAAGAGTTTTAGGGTATCTATAATTAATGCAGATTTACAATTTGAAAACTTTTACTAAGGTTTTATAAATAATGATTGAAACAATAAGGTACGCTGAATACGAGTGGTTTTTGTGGCTCAATAGTTTTCATTCTCCTGTGTGGGATACAATAATGTTTTGGGTAACCTACCGATTTACTTGGATACCGCTCTACCTGTATATCATTTATTTGTTGTTTAAAGACATAAGAGCTGATTTTATCCAAAGTCTTGTGTTTGTGTTAATCTCGGTTGGCTTGGCCGACAGAATTACCTCAGGATTGATGAAGCCTTATTTTCAGCGTTTTAGACCAGGTCACGACCCCCTAATTCAGCATTTAGTACACGTTGTGGGCAATTGTGGTGGGCAATATGGTTTTGTGTCGAGCCATGCTTCCAATAGTTTTGCATTGGTGGCAGCACTTATTGTTTTGTTTAAAAAGTATAAACTCGAGTCAAAAATGCCGCTTTTTTTGCTATTTTGGGCAATAATTGTTTCGTATAGTCGTATTTATGTCGGAGTACATTTTCCAACTGATATTTTAGT
>JALQYE010000051.1:0-232 GCA_023254245.1 Emticicia sp. | reverse complement strand
CCGTTTGCTATTTACCCTATTATATCTTTAATTAAACCTAAAACATCAATAACCTAATCAATTCCAAATTTTATGAAAAATGTTTTTTTGATTATCTCGTTCTTATTTGTTTCAATCGTATCGTTTGCTCAGGATATTACGCAAGGAACGTGGTATAATGAAGAAAAAACGGGTAAAATCCAGTTTTTTAAGCAAGGCGATAAAATCAACGGTAAAATTGTTTGGTTGAAGG
>JALQYE010000519.1 GCA_023254245.1 Emticicia sp. | reverse complement strand
ACCATTTTTCAGGGTGATGTTCCTGTGATTACTCAGTTAAACTTAACACTGCATAAAGGTGAATTTGTTTATTTATTAGGGAAAACTGGAAGTGGAAAAAGTAGTTTACTGAAAACTATTTATGGTGACATTGAGCTAACTCAAGGGTCAGGAGAAGTTGCGGGCTTCAAACTTCATAATTTAAAACGTAAAGAGATCCCATTTTTACGTCGCAAATTAGGTATTGTTTTTCAAGATTTTCAATTACTGAGCGATAGAAACGTTTTTGAAAATTTGAGATTTGTAATGAAAGCAACAGGTTGGACAGATGAAATAAAAATTAAGGCTAGAGTCAAAGATGTATTATCTAAAGTTGGATTAGAAAGCAAAGAACAAGCCATGTCCTTTCAATTATCTGGCGGAGAGCAACAACGAATCAGTATTGCCAGAGCGTTAATTAACGAGCCTGAAATTATTTTAGCGGATGAGCCAACTGGGAATCTAGATCCAGAAACCTCTGAAGAAATTATGAAAAT
>JALQYE010000518.1 GCA_023254245.1 Emticicia sp. | reverse complement strand
AAATACCGATAAAATCGAAATAAATATAGCCGATAATGGCATAGGTATGAATGCAGAAGAAAAAGCCCACGCTTTTGATTTATTTTATAGAGGAAACAAAAATATTCCGTTAGGAACAGGCTTGGGCTTGGCACTTTCACAAGAATTTGTAACGCTACATGGAGGAGAAATTATAATAAATTCGGAAAAAGACAAAGGCACAACTTTCAAGATTAATTTACCTATTATTGAATCTAAGCAGGTTTGGGAAGAAAAAAAAGCCATTAATTCTTCAAAAAGAACAGAGGAATTTGAAGATAGCGAATCCCCAATCAGTATAAATGACTTTAAACATACGTTTGAGAATACAATCATTCTTATTGAAGATAACCAAGATTTAAACCTATTTTTGGGTCAAAAGTTAGAAAAACAGTATAATGTTGTTACCGCAGAAAATGCTGAACGAGGTTGGCAAGAGATTCTGTCGTATATTCCTGATATTATTATCTGTGATGTAATGTTACCTGGAATGGACGG
>JALQYE010000517.1 GCA_023254245.1 Emticicia sp. | reverse complement strand
TTTATCCTTTGAGCGATGGCCCTTCCATGCGGAACCACCGGATCACTATGCTCTACTTTCGTACCTGATCGACCTGTATGTCTCTCAGTCAAGCTCCCTTATGCCATTGCACTCTACGCACGGTTACCAAGCGTGCTGAGGGAACCTTTAGAAGCCTCCGTTACTCTTTTGGAGGCGACCACCCCAGTCAAACTACCCACCAAGCAATGTCCCCCGCATTACGGGGTTAGGCCTCAGACAAGCAAAGGGTGGTATTTCAACAATGACTCCACAACGCCTAGCGACGCCACTTCATAGTCTCCCACCTATCCTACACATCACTTGTCCAAGGTCAATACTAAGCTATAGTAAAGGTGCACAGGGTCTTTTCGTCCCACTGCGGGTAATCGGCATCTTCACCGATACTACAATTTCACCGAGCTCATGGCTGAGACAGTGTCCAGATCGTTACACCATTCGTGCAGGTCGGAACTTACCCGACAAGGAATTTCGCTACCTTAGGACCGTTATAGTTAC
>JALQYE010000516.1 GCA_023254245.1 Emticicia sp. | reverse complement strand
TGTTCGTCACCTTTCCGTTTGTCGCGCGCGAACTGATCCCGGTAATGATTGAACAGGGGCGAGCCGAAGAAGAGGCCGCCCTGACGCTGGGCGCATCCGGCTGGCGGGTGTTCTGGACCGTCACTTTGCCGAACATCCGCTGGGCGCTCCTTTACGGGGTCTTGCTCTGCAACGCCCGCGCGATGGGTGAATTTGGGGCGGTTGCTGTGGTTTCGGGTAAAATCCGCGGCCAGACCGCCACCATGCCGATCACCATCGAGATGCTTTACAACGAATATCTGTCGGTTGCGGCCTTCAGCCTGGCAGCCGTGCTGACGCTTCTCGCCCTCGTCACCCTCTTGCTCAAAACCGCGATGGAACTTCGTCATGCCGACCAACTTGCCGCGACGCACCGCCACTAGGAGACCGCCCATGCACATCGAAATCGACGAAATCTCCAAACAGTTCGGGGCCACAACGGCGCTGCATCCGGTGTCATTGTCGCTGCCCTCTGGCGCGCTGGTGGCGTTGCTTGGTCCG
>JALQYE010000515.1 GCA_023254245.1 Emticicia sp. | reverse complement strand
TATTTTTAACTTATTTCCCCGCAATAACATTACGTTTACTCCAATCGCACCTTTATGGAATTGAAATCCGACTGGACATTTCTTGTTGATAGACTTACACCCACTCCAATCGCACCTTTATGGAATTGAAATTGTTTTGCGTGAAAGTTAGCATTCCGCCTTTTAGGCACTCCAATCGCACCTTTATGGAATTGAAATACGGAGATTTGATTGTAACACTCAATTAATTTTTTACTCCAATCGCAACTTTATGGAATTGAAATACAAATGCTCTATACATTAATCAAAATTTTTCGGGACTCCAATCGCACCTTTATGGAATTGAAATACAATTAAAGAAAGGTTATTTTGTAGATGACTTGAAACTCCAATCGCACCTTTATGGAATTGAAATACACACAACGCAAAGACTTTTGGTTATGCTCAAGTAACTCCAATCGCACCTTTATGGAATTGAAATACCATGTGTAAGTTGATGCTCGCTCGTGGTGGTCATACTCCAATCGCACCTTTATGGAAT
>JALQYE010000514.1 GCA_023254245.1 Emticicia sp. | reverse complement strand
ATTTTCCTTTTACTGTAATTACAGCATCTTTAACTTCTACAGTTACTCCTGCTGGAATTGCAATTGGATTTTTACCTATTCTTGACATTGTCTCGTCTTTTTATTAATATACGTAACAAATTACCTCTCCACCAACATTTAATTGCTTAGCTTGTTTTCCTGTCATCAATCCTTTTGATGTAGAAACAATAGCAATACCTAAACCATTTAAGATTCTTGGTAAGTCTGATGAACCAGCATATTTACGTAAACCTGGTTTACTAATTCTTTGGATATCTTTGATTACTGACTCTTTAGTGTCTTTATCGTACTTAAGAGCGATTTTGATGGTACCTTGTACAGTAGCATCTTCAAACTTGTAACTTAAGATATATCCTTGATCGAATAAAATCTTAGTGATTTCTTTTTTCAAATTAGAAGCAGGAATTTCTACCACTTTGTGGTTAGCTCTCACTGCATTTCTGATTCTTGTTAAAAAATCTGCAATTGGATCTGTATACATAATGTATGAAATTGTGATT
>JALQYE010000513.1 GCA_023254245.1 Emticicia sp. | reverse complement strand
CATTCTCGAAATAGCCAGCGGAAATAAAAAAGTAGCCACCGATAAATTGGGACTTTATAATGATTTGGTGTTGTTCAATCCAGGCCCTTTGACGTAATTTAGTTACTGGTATATTGGTTACTGGTGTATTGGTTGATATACAAAATTTCAAAAATATGAATTTTACAGATTTAGAAGTCTATAAAACTTGTAGGAATTTGAGGAAAGAAGTCTCTGATTTTGTAAGAGTGAAATTTCCCCAAGAAGAAAAATATAAACTCTCTGACCAGATAATTAGAAGTTCGAGAAGTATTACAGCAAATATTGCAGAAGGTTACGGAAGATATTATTACAAAGAAAATATTCAGTTTTGTAGAATTTCAAGAGGTTCACTCAATGAGACTTTGGAACATCTAATTACGGCTTTTGATGAAAAATATATCTCCGAAAGTGAATTATTAGATTTCAAGTCAAAAATTGATTCCTGTGGAAAGCTGATAAATGGATATATAAATTATCTTAAGAAAACACAAAAACCAAAAGA
>JALQYE010000512.1 GCA_023254245.1 Emticicia sp. | reverse complement strand
TCATCTCGACATTCGGAGGCAATTTTGACAAATAACCAGCTTCTTGCCGAACGATTCTTGGCCGAAGTAGATGCCGCAGCCGTTTATCATAATGCCTCCACTCGCTTTACTGATGGTGGTCAGTTTGGACTCGGTGCAGAAATTGGTATTTCGACCCAAAAACTCCACGCTCGTGGTCCTTTCGCCCTCGAAAAACTCGTTACCGAAAAATGGGTTGTTATCGGCGATGGGCAGGTGAGATGGTAGGCTTCGAAAAAATACGCTTGTATTTTTAATGCTCAGCTACCGATTTAAAGTTTCATTGCCGTCTGCTTTAGCTGACGGATAAAAGCAATAAGAATCAAAATGGGCTTTAGCCAAAATCTTTAATTTTTTCGGCTAAAGCCCAATATAATTTTCTCTCAATGTTCCGTCCGCTAAAGCAGACGGCAATGAATAGATTTATACGGTAAATAGAGTTTCGATTATTTATCTTTCATCTATAAATAAATAAAATTCTCTACATTTGTCATAGAAAATAACC
>JALQYE010000511.1 GCA_023254245.1 Emticicia sp. | reverse complement strand
TTGGTATTTGCCCACGAACCACGTGATCAGTGCATGTGTCCATTTGCCGCATTTCGCACGTGCCACAGCGCCTGCCAATTGGGTAAGCAACTGCTTAGGCATTACATATTGAGAAAGAACAAATAAGGTATCAGACACGTCGTGGCCTTGTCATCAGTTGCAAAGATTTTAGGCGCTTCACCACCCCCTCTCGGGTGACACATCTGGCTGACGCACCCGGCACACACAGGCACAATGTTGGCCATGAGCCCCTCACTTTTTGAATGCAAGCACTTGGTCAAACGCTACGGTGACCACACCGTGGTGAACGATGTGTCGTTCAGCATTGCACCCGGCGAATGCTTGGGCGTCATTGGTCCCAACGGCGCAGGCAAAACCACCACACTGCGCATGTGCCTCGGCTTGGCACAACCCGATGGCGGCAGCATCAACGCGTTTGGCCTATCGATGCCCGATGATGCGCTGGCCATCAAGGCACGTCTAGGCGTGGTGAGCCAATTCGACACGCTCGACCCCGACTTCAC
>JALQYE010000510.1 GCA_023254245.1 Emticicia sp. | reverse complement strand
AACTTGTCAATGAGAATACAGCATTATTTTATTCTCGCTCCGTTGACAGGTTGCAAACCTGTCCTACAGAATTCTTACTTTTTCAAAGCAATCTGTAAGCCTAAACCTACCAAAACTGCTCCTGAAATCTTGTTCTGAATTTTCCAAAATTGCTGAAAATTGCTCAGTTTGGCAATAACTTTGCTGAAAAGTAAGGCGATTAGAACATTGACGACCGTTCCCGAAAAATTAAACCAAAGTCCCAAAAATAATATTTGAGAAGTGATATTTTCGCTATTATCGTTTATAAATTGTGGTAAAAAAGCCAAAAAGAATAGCGAAACCTTTGGGTTTAGTACATTGGTAATTGTGCCTTGTCGGAGAATTTTGAGATTGGTATTTTTATCGTTTTGATTTTGATTAAAAATCATTGTCGAGGGTTTTTCTATGAAACTCTTGATACCAATAATAATCAGATATGCTGCTCCTGCATATCTGATTATATTAAACAAAACTTCAGATTGTTGAATAATAACCGAAAGCCCAA
>JALQYE010000050.1 GCA_023254245.1 Emticicia sp. | reverse complement strand
AATGCTAAAATCAGTAGAATTACTTTAGTTTTCATAAGGTTTTAAAGTTTATCCTTTGGGCGAAAGTTTGATAATAATATTCACTTGTCCAGTTTGGTTTGGCAAGCGGAGCATCAATCTCGAATGACCTGTGTTCAATTTTTCGGGAGCTTTCTGTAAGGCAGACTCCACAGTAAACTCAACTCCTTTGGGTGAGATAATTTCTGCTTCGAGTGTTTTTGTGGTGACGGTCGAATTCCGCAAGATTGCTTTTCCACCTTTTACGAGTTCTATGATATTGGCGGTTGTCATTCCCCAAGCTACTTCGGTGCTTTTTGAAAGTGTATGAGTATCTTCAATCAAAAAGTTTTTTCGGTTATCGGTTAAACTAACTTTTCTTATACTTTTTGTTGAAAATTCTCGATAGGCCTCAGTCAAATCGAGGCTTGCTGATGGCGTAGCAACATTCAAATCAGTAGTGGTAAATTTAGCTTTTGCCAATTCATACTGGTTTTTATTACCTAAAAGTGGCACATTATGGCTAAGTGAATTGAGTCGGTAATAGCTCCAACGCTTGCCGTTTACACCCATTGTCCAGTAGCCATCTAAGTTATAATCATCCGAGCCTAAATCTTTTGCCCAACGAACTCCACCCGCATCAAGCTCAAAATTTCCGAGGTCAAGGTGTGAGTGATTTGAGCTATTAATGCCCGATTTTATGCCAATCCAGGAGGCGTTGGGGTCTGTCCAGCTACTTCTCAAAAATACCAGTTCATTAATATCTCCTTTCAGAAAATAATCCAAAGGTGGACTAACTATCTCTGAATTTGGTGCTTTATACCACGCCACATGGAAAGGTGTAGCGAGAGCATTTGAACTTTTGATATACTCATGTAGATAATTAGAAATCTGTGAATTATTATAAATATTACTCAAAAAAAACATCGCAGCCGAAGTCGTAGCTTTGCTGTTTTCGCCTGAGTCGGCAAAATTTAGAATATAATTGGTAGGGCCCGCACAAATCATGGGTACTAAACCTGACTTAGCTAAGCCATCTGTTTTTTCGAGGCCGTACATATCACCCAAAGCTGTTTGCAAGGCTGACATTCCGTACGATAAATATTCGGTTGCGTAAGCCCAATAACCTGGGCCTTCGTACCAAGCTCCATCAGGAGCATAAAATTTATTTGAGAACGCTAAATTAGGTATAACTTTCGGGATAAAATCGCTGGCGTAAGTGGGGTCTGTTTCGGCAATGGCCAAGGCTCCAACGAGCAAGCCACCATTACAAACCTGATTCCAGTTATTATCGCCATTGTGCCACCATGCCGACTCATACGCTTTTCGATACTCAGCTAAACCTTTGATTTTCAATCCGTTCCTAATCGTTTCACGGTCGGCCTTGCTCATATCGTTGTAGAGCCAATCATAGCCAATGGCTACTCCGTTGGTCATTTCGGCCACATCCAAAAAGTGCGAAGGATTCCAATCCGTAAAATCACATACAGCTTTCATGTTATTTACGGCTGCATCCAAATATTTTTTATCTCCCGTAAAACGATACGCCATTGCCAGATGCGAAGTACGTTTCAGTAATTCTCGGCTCACATCTAATAATCTTGGGCCAATCAATACTCTTGTAAGCATTGGCTTTGTTACAATCGAATTGGCGGTTGCAATAACGGCATTAATGTACTTATCCAATACGGCATCAGTCTTACGAGCGGCTTTTAAATCTTCAAGTTTGGGGTCAGTCAGAAATAAGCGTGGATGCTCTATTTTAAGATTTTTAAGGTTAGTGGGAAGGTCGACAAGTGGGGTGGTTTCGTCTTTTTTACAAGCAATTACACAAAACCAAATGGCAAGAGTAAAAAAAAGTTTTTTCATAAAAGTTCAAATAAAAGCCCTTTCTGAGAAGGTCAGAAAGGGCAGTTTTTGATAATAATATTACCAATTCGGATTTTGCTTGAGATTCGGATTCAATGAAATCTCATTCAAAGGTAATGGCCATAAATAGTCTTTGGCGGGGTCGAACTTGCGGAAGTTAGCTGCCGTAACTAAGATATAATTATCGGGAGTTAAGTTTACGGTTGTAGTTGTTCCAAATTCAGATTTAAAGAAATAATTACCCAAAACTGGCTTAGGCAGCTCAATTTCAGCAGTTTTCCAACGAATCAAATCCCAATAACGATGTCCTTCTTGTGCTAATTCAACGCGACGCTCACGACGAAGCTCATCACGCATGTTTAGCCCATTTGTTGTTACAAAGGCATTCGTCAACTTAGCAATTTTACCTCTTGTACGAAGCGGATTAATAGCCAAATCAAGGTCGGCATCGCTAATGCTTCCATCTAATTCGTATTTTGCCTCTGCGTAAGCTAAAAGAACTTCAGCATATCTTAACACAGGTCGGTCGATAGACGACGCCTGATTATTCCAGTCATCAATATTTGAAAATTTACGGAAACAAAAACCAGTTTTTTGGAATACCAAAACAGCCACATCGAACACTTTTTTAGTGAAAATGTATGGGTCACCAGCTTTCATTACCGTCTGGTTCAATCTATCATCTCGCCCAACAAATACATCAGTGCTTTTCACAGGTGCTTTGTACAAAGGTGATTTGGTGATAGGTAAACCATCCGACATCAGATACGAATCTACCAAGCTTTTGGTTGGACTTTTGTTGCCATTTTCGAGCGTTCCACGGAAATATGTATGCGTTAGAACACGGTCAGTTAAGCTAACCCCATATTGCTTTACGATGATATTCTCTTTGTTTTGAAGACCCTCACCTGCATACTGAAACATATCGAAGTAATTGGCATATAAACTATGTTGGCGGCTATCAATCACAGCTTTTGCAGCTGCTACAGCCAACGTTAGGTGCTTCTTATAGTCGCCGTAATTATGAAACTTCGAGCGTGTCCCTTCAAATAAAGCTACACGAGCTTTGAATGCTAATGCACCTGTATTCGAAATTCTTCCAAAATTTCCTGTTCCAAGAGCGGTCATTGTTGGTAGTTTTGACGCAGCAAAATCAAGGTCTTGATAGATTTGGTCAAAAATCTTTTCTCTTGGGGTGGCTGGTTCTGTCAATTCAGGAGAAGTATCATCTAAAATTTTAAGAATTAAAGGTACATCCCCGTATTTCTGAACCAAGCTATAATATCCCCACGCACGGAAAAAACGAGCTTCGCCGATATATCGGTCAATAACGGCTTGGCTGGTAGTGGCCGCTGCCTTTGGCCCTTTTTCTATGATATTATTAGCTGCTCTGATTAACTGATATGGTGTAGTATAATTACCATCAGTTGAAGGAGCCAAACGAGAGCCATCACTTATATTATTTGAAGTCAGACCAATGGCATCATCAGACCAAACATCTTCAGTATTAAATCCTGGTAAGAACGTATAAAGATAATTGGTAGCCGCTATCAAGTCAGTTTCCGAACGCCAAAAAGTAGCATCGCTGATTGATGTTTCGGGCAAGCGATTAATGTCGCAAGCGGTCATACCCAAAATAAGTAGGCACGTCGAAAATATATATTTGAATTTTGATTTCATGATTCGCATTAATTTAATTAGTTAATCATTGATGGTCAATAACTTAGATTGACTAATTGCTTAGAAATTAAGATTGATACCAACTGAGGCTGTGGCAAAGAATGGATAATCATTCTCAATATTATCACGTTGCTCTGGGTCGAAATATCCTTTGAAATTACCCAATCTTGAGAAAGTAAGAATATCTTGAGCCGAGAAGAATATTCTTGCTCTCGAAATCTTCACTCTGTTAGAGAGGCTTTCAGGAATCGTATAACCAATTTGAAGGTTTTTCAAACGAGCATATTGTCCATTCAACAACCATTTATCTGAAACACGGTAATTGTGTGTTCCTCCAGTGTAAGGGCGAGGATACAAAGCATCAGGATTTTCAGGAGTCCAGTAATCTCTGTGAATACCTAAAGCTTGTTTCCAAGTTACCAATAGAGGGGCAATAGTTTCGGTTTCTGGTCTGAACGAACGCTTGCCTACTCCTTGAATAAATGCAGTGAAATCAAATCCTTTGTAATTAAAGCCCAATGTTGTACCAAATACATAACGAGGCTGAGTAGTTCCAAGAAATACCAAGTCTCCGAAGTCACTGGTGTTTCCTTTTCCAACGTTGATTTTTGCATCACCGTTTAAATCTAAGTATTTCACATCACCAGCACCCGTACGGTTATCTTGGAAAGCCCAAGCTTTAACTTCGTCGGCAGTCTGGAAATATCCATCAGTTTTGTAACCAAAAACACTATTCAAAGGATACCCTTCTACGATGCTATTTGTACCCGCACCAACGATGTTTCTTCCCGCAAAATTGATGAGTTTATTTTGATTATCAGAAAGGTTAGCCGCAATATTATACGAGAAATCTTTACCGATTTGCCCTCTATAACGTGCTTCTAACTCCCAACCCCAAGACTTCAATTCTCCATTATTTTTTCTTGGAGTACCAATACCAATTACAGCTGGGAGGTTTTGTGGTGTAAGCATATTACGGTTATATTTTACGTAATAATCACCGTTGATAGTTAATTTATTTTTGAATAAACCTAAATCAAAACCTACGTTGGTTGTTTCGATAGTCTCCCAAGAAAGAGCTTGCGATGGAATTGAGCTTTGGAAAAGGTACGAAGCACGAGAATCACCCAACACCAATGCAGAACCACGACTTAACTGACTTAAATAATCGTAGTTGCCAATGGTACTACCACCCAAAGCACCACCTAAGCGGCCCCAAGATGCACGAAGTTTCAATTCAGAAATAAAGTTTACATCTTTCATGAATGCCTCACGATGTAAATTCCAACCTGCCGATGCCGATGGGAAAACTTTAATTCTTAAATCTGGAGCAAGTTTTGAGTTTTCATCACGACGGATAGTTGCTTCGAGCAAGTATTTTCCATCATAATTATAATTAAAACGGCTGAAAACTGACTGAGAAGCATTCGTACCAATCGACTGGCTGTTTGTTTTGGTTTTATCATCACCTAAGTTAAGTGTAGGCAAATCATTACTTACTAAGTTTGTAGCACCAGCCACCATGTTTTCAAATCTGAAATCTTCATAGTTATATCCTGCCAAGATTCCGAAATTGTGTTTTGCTCCAACTTTTATGTCATAATTTGCCAAAAACTGAAGGTTTGTATTATTTGTTAGCTCATCAGTTAAGGTATAACTATTCACTTGGTTGATATAACTCAAGATTTTCCCTCTTCCCCAAAGTGGCACCGTACGGGCAAAGTTTGTTCTATCACCGATGCGGTATTGAGTACCAACTACCCCACGAAGTGTAAGACCTTTAACAATATTTGCTGCTTTGAGCGTTACGGTTCCATCAAAATAATCTCTTTTATAATTATTATATCCACCCGATTCAAGTCTGGCGTAAACTGTGGCCGCCGAACCAGCACCATTATATTGGCCATCAGGCGTAAAAAATGGTGTACGAGTACGTAAACGATAAATTTCGTACATCAACCCTTGTCCATTTAAGCCTCCAGAGGCTGCTTCTTGCTTATCTTTTGTATAAGAAAGTCGAGTATCAATTGAAAATATCTTATTCAACTGAGCTCCTAAATTCAAACGAACATTATAACGCTGATAGCCATCTGGTCCGATTTTGAAGATACCGCTTTTACCATAATACCCCCCTGATAACAAAAAGTTTAGTTTCTCTGTACCACCCGAAATGCTTAAGTTTTGAGTAGTCATAGACGAATATTTTCTTAAAACTTGGTCAGTTAACGGAGTTTGGTTATAAAATAACCATGTAGTTGTATCAGCAGGGTTAACCACATACGGCACACCATCTTTGATGCGTTGGATATCAACATCCGAATACTCTGGACCACTTCCTGAGTTCTTACGTGCTAAGTTAGAAAATTCGGCTTCTTCTAAAAGCGACATTCTTTGAGGCACATTAATTGACCAGTCAGTACCTTGCTGAGCTAAATAAGCAAATTTAATTTTTCCTGCTTTGGCTTTCTTGGTCGTTACCAAAATTACACCACCCGCAGCTTGAGCACCATAAATGGCGGCGGCGGCGGCATCTTTCAAAACGCTGATATTCTCAACATCATTTGGGTTGAGCGATTGAAGCGTATTGCTCGGTACAGTTACCCCATCAAGAATTACTAATGGCTCAATACTACCATTGGCCGATGAAGCACCACGAATCTGAATTCCGATACCTTCGCTACCAGGCTGACCGTTCGAGCGAGTGATAATCAGACCTGGGCTTGTTCCTTGCAAAGCGTTGGCTAAGTTACTTGATGGACGATTTTCGATAGTTTTTGAGTCAATCGTCGAAACGGCACCAGTTAAGTTTACTTTCTTCTGAGTACCATAACCAACTACCACAACTTCTTCAAGCGATTTTGCATCAGCAGTCATGTTTACGCTGATAATCGTTTGGTTACCCACTTCAATTTCTTGACTTTCATAACCCAAAAAACTAAATACTAATACCGCATTTTTGTTTGGAACTTTGATAGAATAGTCACCCTTTCCATCAGTAGTTGCTCCACGAGAAGTACCTTTGATTGTGATACTAACGCCTGGTAATGCCTCTCCCTTTTCGGCATCGCTAACTTTTCCTGTAATCGTGATGTCAGCAGCATTTGCATAGCTACTTATCAAGCAGAGTAGAGCTAAAACAGTGTAGATAAGTCTGCCTTTCGCAGTCTTATTCATCAACTGATTAAACAGTAGATTTTTTTTCATAAATGAATTAAGTTTGAATAAATGTTGATAGGTACTCTTTATATGGTTGTGTGGATGTAGTTAAATCTTAAAATAATTTTTTCTTAGTTCTCAGGGCTTCATATCTTAAAAGTCCTTCTAAATAATAGTAGTCAGCATAAACAAGCGGAACATCAATTTCTGAATTACCAGGTTTATGACCTGTACTGTGCATTAAAATAAAATGATTATTTTTGCCGAGTTCGGCTTTGAATGCAGGTGTCGATAATGTTTCGAGCATTTTTACGGCTGAATTATAATATGTTTTAGCATCTTTTCCACCGTAAGTACTCAATTCCAATAGTGCCGAGGCACAAATAGCTCCTGCTGAAGCATCTCGCTCTTCACCTGGTTTACTAAAATCCCAATAAGGAATCATATCTGCTGGAAGTGTCGGATTTTTTAAATAGAAATTGGCAATATTACGAGCAAAATCAAGATATTTTTTGTCTTTGGTTTCACGGTACATAACAGTGTAGCCGTAAAGTCCCCAAGCTTGTCCTCTTGCCCAAGCCGACTCGTCAGCCGCTCCTTGATGCGTTTTTTTAGCCAAGACTTCTCCATTTTCACCATATAATAATACATGGTAGCTACTAAAATCAGGACGGTAATGATTTTTCATTGTATTATCGGCGTGCGTAACACTCAAATTATAGAGATTTTTGTCGCCTGACTCTTTAGCTGCCCAAAACAAAAACTCTAAGTTCATCATGTTATCAATAATAACAGGATATTTATAGCCACCTTTGAAACTCTCCCACGATTTTATTACTCCTACTTTAGGATTGAAGCGAGTTGCCAAAGATTTTGATCCTGTCAGCATAACATCTTTATAAACAGGATTTTTAGTAAGACGATACCCATTTCCAAACGGACAATAGAGCATAAAACCTAAATCATGTGTGCGAGTATTGAATTTCTCTTTCTCCACAGCCATTGTCCACTTATCGGCTGCTTCTTTCCATTTTGGGTCATTATTATATTGATATATATACCAAAGTGAACCACCAAAGAAACCGCTACACCACCATTCAGATTTCATGTTTCTTGGCGAACCATCAGGATTTGTTGACTGTGGAAACTTAGTTAAGTCTTGGTGAGAAGCAAGCATACCTTCGTATTGTTTTGCTGCAAATTCAAATTCTTTTTTTACGTCTAATTTTGATTGCCCAATTGCCGTAAAACACGTTAGCAATACTAATAAAAAATAATACTTTTTAAGGAAACTCTGTGTCATTCGTTTGATGGTTAATATTATTAGAAAAATACAATAAATAAATATTTTTTCATTCACAACCAAAAGTTAATTTAATTATCTATTAGTTATAATTATTCACTAATATTTATAAATGTATGCTACAATTATTAATTATCAAAGAAAAAATAGTAGAAAAAGTGCAGTTTTTTTTATTTGATTTCGCAAACGTAACCGCAAACGTAACCGCAAACGTTTGCACTTATTTTAAATATCATAAAATCTCTTTAAAAATTCATATTCTATTCTCATCTCAATATTTTTATTTAGATTTGAAAAAGTAATCACTACTTTATGAATATTGTAAAAATTATATTTTATGCACCGCAGAACTCCTGTCACAATTAAAGATATAGCTCAAACGCTCAATGTCTCCGTTTCTACTGTTTCGAGGGCGTTGCGTGGTATGCCCGAAATTCATCCTGATACAAAAAATGCCATACTGAAATTGGCAGAAGAAATGGACTATCAGCCCAATCAGTTAGCCAAAAACTTGGTTGGAAATCGAACCAAAACTATCGGTGTCATTGTACCATCACTGAGCTATTATTTTTTTGCTTCAATGCTCAATAGTATCGAAGAAGCAGCCATGCAAGCAGGGTACAGCGTAATGGTTTGCCAAACCAACGAATCTTATCTTAGAGAATTGGCTCAAATTCAAAATATGCTAAACTCGCAAGTAGAGGGCTTTATTATTTCGTTAGCACGTGATTCGCTCGATTACGAACATATCAATCGCTTAATTCGAAAACAAATACCATTGGTCTTATTTGATAGATATACCGATAAAATTGAAAGTTCGAAAGTAATAGTTGATAATAAACAAGCGGCTTTTAAAGCAACTGCACATCTGATTGAAAAAGGCTGTCGTCGATTGGCTTGTTTGGCAGGGCCACCGCACCTCGAGATAAGCAATCAACGTTTAGATGGTTTTCGAGATGCTCTTGTAAGTGCAGGTTTGCAATACGAAGAGCAGTATGTGAGTCATAGTGATTTTACCCAAGAAAACACCATCATACAAGCCAATAATATGATGAGCGTAAGCAACCCACCCGACGGAATACTGACAATGAGTGATAACATTGCATTTTCCACCATGTATGCTCTCAAACAGCGTGGTCTTCGAATTCCCGAAGATGTGGCAATGGTAAGTTTTAATAACGAACCTACATGTGTATATCTTACGCCCTCGCTAACGAGTATCAGTCAACCAATTCGAGAAATGGGAACTCAAGCAGTTAGATTATTATTGAAACAACTCGAAGCCGATATAATTGAACCCGAAACGGTAGTGCTTGATACACAATTAGTCATCAGAGAATCATCTTTAAGATAAAATCATTAATTTTAGAAAATAATAATTACCAAAAAGTGAAATATTTAAAGCAAGGAATTCTTACAAGCTATCAAAATTTAGGAAAAAACGGACTTCGGCACTTGGGTATAAATCCGAGTGGGGTGATGGATAGACTTTCAGCAAGAATCCTTAATATTGCTTTACAAAACAACGAAGACCAAGCAGTGCTGGAAATGCACTTTCCAGCTCCTGAGCTATTATTTGAAGAAAATTGTACAATAATCATTGGGGGTGCCAATTTTTCGCCTACCATTGATAATAAAGCAATAGAAAATTGGAAAACAATTTTGGTAAAAACGGGTAGTGTACTTAGATTTAGGAAATTAATTGCTGGTAGTCGAGCTTATCTGGCCATAAAGGAAGAAAATTGCAACTTCTTACCCTATGTAGGACATATTTCTAACCTGTCTCAAAAGAAACTAATCCGCTTCACCGAAGGCAACGAATTTGGCTTACTAAGCGAAAGCAGTAAACAAGCCTTTGAAAATCAAGCATTCGTAGTCTCAAATGCCTCAAACCGAATGGGATTCCGAATGAATGCAGACATATTGGAAGTAACTTCTAAAAAGGAATTAGTTAGTTCGGCCGTAGATTTTGGAACAATACAGCTTTTACCAAGTGGACAAATAATAGTCTTAATGGCCGACCACCAAACCAGCGGAGGATATCCTCGATTGGGTAATATAGTGTCAGTTGATTTACCGAAATTGGCTCAGTGCAACGTAAATGAAAGTATAATATTCAAAAAAATTTCGGTACAGGAAGCTGAAGATTTATTGATTCAGCAAGAACTCGAACTTCAAAAACTAAAATCAAGCATCAGATTTTTCAATGATAAACAAAAAAATTGACCTCAACTGCGACATGGGCGAAGCATTCGGTGCTTGGCCAATGGGAAATGATAGTGTTTTAATGGAATTAATTTCGTCGGCTAATATTGCTTGTGGTTTTCATGCGGGCGATGCCACTATCATGCGGAAAACTGCTCAGCTGGCTATCGAAAAAAATGTGGCCATCGGAGCTCATCCTGCTTTTCCAGATTTGCAAGGTTTTGGTCGCCGAAATATGCAGCTTTCATCACAAGAAGTTTATGATATTTGTGTATATCAGATTGGGGCAATGTTTGGTACAGTGAGAGCTTTGGGCGGAAAACTACACCACATCAAGCCACACGGAGCATTATATAATATGGCTGCCAAAGATGCTAATTGGGCCAGAGCAATTGCTCAAGCTACAAAGGCTATTCATCACGATTTGATTTTGTATGGTTTATCAGGCAGTCACTTAATTATAGAGGCCCAAAAAATTGGTTTACGAACTGCATCTGAAGTTTTTGCCGACCGAACCTATCAAAACGACGGTAGTCTAACCCCTCGTACACAAGCCAATGCCATGATTGAAAGCACTCAAGCAGCTGTCAATCAAGTAATTATGATGATAGAAAAACAAGCTGTTATATCTACCGAAGGCAAAGAGGTCGCACTAAAAGCCGATACTGTTTGTATTCATGGAGATGGCATACATGCCGTTGAGTTTGCAAGAGAATTGAGAAATACATTGTTAAGTAGGAATATTTTTATCGAAACAATCAAATAAGCCATGTTATTCCCTAAAAGTATATCTCATTTATTTTCAGTTATTTTTACGGCAAGCCTTATTCGCTATTTTGTTATTGCGGGGTTGGCCTTTCTGATATATTACGTAGGTCTGAGAAATAAAGTATCCTACAAAAAAATCCAGTTAAAGTTTCCTAAAAGTTCTGATTATCAACGTGAAATACTTTATTCTTTACTGACATTTTTGATTTTCGGCATAGTTGGTATCTTGCTATATAATCCAGTTGTAAGGCCATATACTTTAACTTATTATAAAATCTCTGAATACGGTTGGCCCTATTTCATACTCTCTTTTTTCTTAACATTACTCATTCACGATACCTATTTCTATTGGATGCACCGACTGATGCACCACCCCAAATTATTTAAGTATTTTCATAAGGTTCATCATCAATCAACCAATCCGAGTCCGTGGACTTCGTTTTCATTTCAGCCCCTCGAGGGCTTTGTTGAAGCTGGAATTTTTGTCGTTTTCGCTTTTGTGTTACCTTTGCATCCAATCATTATGCTTTCATTCCTCATTTTTATGACTGCCTACAATGTTTACGGGCATTTAGGCTGGGAATGGCTTCCGAAAGATGGTCATAAACATTGGTTTTGGAAATGGCTCAACAGCTCGTTGATGCACAATCAACACCATCACTATTTCAAAAATAATTACGGCCTTTATTTTAGCTTTTGGGATAGAGCAATGGGAACGCTCGATAAAAATTACGAAAAAGAATTTATTGCATTAAAAGAAAGACCTAAACCATAAGATTTGAAACACATTAACCCTAACCTAATATGTTTGAAAAAAACCAAAAGAAAGTACTGAACGCTTGGACGATGTATGACTGGGCAAATTCGGTGCATAACCTCGTTATAACGACTGTTATTTTTCCAATGTATTTTTTGGCAACCACTTCCGAAAAAGATGCCAACGGTAATGTCATCAACGATATTGTGGATTTCTTCGGAATTCAGATTCAGAACTCAGTTTTGTATTCATACACAATCTCAGCTGCTACACTCTTGCTCGTTATTCTCAATCCAATTCTTACGCCATTGGCCGATTCAAGCGGACGACGTAAGTTTTTTATGAAAATCTTCTGCTATCTCGGTGCGGCAAGTTGTGCTTATTTTTATTTTTTTACGAGAGGCAATGTAAACCCTGCTGTTATCGCATTCGGACTTTCGATTGTTGGTTGGGGTGGTAGTATCGTTTTCTATAATTCATTTTTACCCGTAATTGCCACCGAAGACCGTTTCGACAATCTGAGTGCAAAAGGATTCACGATGGGTTATATCGGTAGTGTTATTTTATTAGTGGTCAATCTACTAATGATTATGCAACCAACTTTATTTGGCCTAACTCAAGCTGATTCTGATTCTGGTTTTACGGCTCGAATTTCGTTCCTTACCGTTGGCCTTTGGTGGGCTTTATTTGCACAAATACCATTTTATTATCTGCCAAAAGACGAGCCAAAATCTTTTAAAACTGGGCGTTTAACGACTGGCGTTCAAGAATTAGTAAAAGTGCTAAAGGAAGTCAGAAAAAATAAACTTATCACGAAGTTTCTGATGGCGTTCTTATTCTATGACATGGGCGTAATGACAGTTATTTACGTAGCTACAATTTTCGCTGATAAAGAGCTTCATATCGAAAAACAAGGTCTTATCATCACGCTTTTACTGATTCAATTAATTGCAATTCCTGGTTCATACTTAGCTTCTTGGCTATCAAGTAAATTTGGAAATACGAAAGGTCTTTTAGTGTTTATTTTCATTTGGTCGTTTATGCCTTTAGCTGCCTATTTTACAACTACACAAAACGAGTTTTATGTAATTGCAGCCATTGTAGGCTTAGTTATGGGAGGTATTCAATCGCTTTCACGCTCAACATTTGCCAAACTCATTCCAGATGATACCACCGATACGGCCTCGTATTTTGGTTTTTATGATATTGTAGAAAAAATTGCTATCACTCTCGGAACTCTAATTTTTGGTTTTGTTGGCCAATTAACTGGCAATATGCGAAACTCAGTGCTAACAATATTGGTATTTTTTATTGTAGGTTTTTTACTTTTAATGAGAGTGCCGTCCAAGAAAGTTTATCATTAAAAATTGCTACAAAAGAGATTTAGGTATATATTTGTGCTACAATTTTTGCAGTACAGTTATAATAGTATCAGATTTTTTGATTCTTATTGAGAGTATCAAAAAAATTAGATTAATTACGTACTACTAACTTATTAAAAAACAGGATGTTAGCTCAGTTGGTTTAGAGTGTCGCCTCGACAAGGCGAAGGTCATCGGTTCGAGCCCGATACGTCCTACTTTTTCTCTTTATGAAAGTTCTTTATGACCACCAATCATTTTCGGGTGCAAGATACGGCGGAGTAGCAAGATATTTCTATGACTTGATGCATAATCTAAAGTACGAGCAAGGAGTAGATGTTGAGTTAGCCCTCAAATTCTCGAACAATGATTATTTAAAAAACGGTGACATAAAGTATGTAACTCCTTTCAGTTTTTTTTTAGGATATGCCAAAACCAATATGCTTTTTTCGCATATTAATCGACTAAATAGTGCCATACAAATTGCTCGACAGAATTACGACGTTTTTCACCCGACCTATTTCAAAGATTATTTCTTACCATTTCTCGGAAAAAAGCCCTTTGTGATTACCCATCACGATGTAATTCCCGAAAAATTCTCTACTCAGTATGCTGCTTTAGATGGTTTTGATAAAAATCAGAAAAAGAAAATCTTAGATAAAGCCTCAAAAATTATTGCGGTTTCAGAAAATACTAAACAGGATATTTTAGATATTTTCAATATTACCCCCGAAAAAGTTGAAGTAATTTATCACTCAACGCATTTTGCAACTTTTCAGCCAAATACCCAAGTCAAGATTTCAACACCGAAAAGGTATTTACTGTACGTCGGAAATCGAGATAACTATAAAAACTTTGATGTATACGTAGAAGCAATCGCTCCGATTATGCAAAAACAAGATGATTTACATCTGATTTGTGCGGGAAATGGAAGTTTTTCAGCAACAGAGCGACAATTATTTTCAAGATTAAAAGTTGAAAAGCAAATTCTTCATCATGAAATTAATAGCGATGATGTGCTGTATCAATTATATAAAAATGCCATAGCTTTTGTTTACCCATCTTTGTATGAAGGTTTCGGAATCCCTGTGATAGAAGCCTTTGCGTGTGACTGTCCCGTTATTTTAAGTGACCGTTCGTGTTTTCCAGAAGTTGGCCAAGATGCCGCTTTATATTTTAATCCTGACGATAAGGAGAATATCGCTTTTCAGATTGAAAAAGTAATAGAAAATGCCAAACTCCGCACCGAATTAATTCAAAAAGGCAAAAAACGTTTACAAGATTTCTCGCCAACTATCACGGCAAAAAAAACACTTGATGTATACAAAGGTGTTATATAAATAATTTACTCTTCATCGTTTATAAAAGGTCATTTTATGACCTAAATTCTTTAAGTATGCGAATTATCATTTGTGATATATATGTTAGGTTAGTTGGACATAATTTGGGTCATATTCAAAACATACTACGATTTTTAGAGAAAAATCCATCGACTGATGAATACATATTTCTTTTAAATCCAGACGCACAAACAATTCCATCGGTCAAAACAACTGCCTCGAATGTTCAAATAATATTTTTCAGCGAAGAAGAGTTTGCCCCATTCAATTCGGGCATGAGTATCATCAAATCGACTCAGGTTATCTGGAAGCATATTACTCGTTATGCTACTGATTATCAAGCAAATAAAGTAATTATGATGATGCTTGATATGTTTCAGCATACCATCGGCAGTAGTCGTTTTCCTTGTCAACTCAGTGGAATCATGTTCAATCCATACCCACGAGTAATTGCACAAGACACGACGCTTAGAGCCAAACAAAAATCAACCATCACTAAAGCACGAAAGCTATTTACTACATGGTGGATGTGCCGAAATACACAACTAAAAAAGGTTTTTATATTTAATGATAGAGAAACTATCAAAAATATGAATGAAACCCTCGGAACAAAAGTTTTTACGTATCTGCCTGACCCCGTTTACGATTATCCTACACGTGATGGGCTACTTATCAGAGACAAATATAAAATTGATGCTCACAAAAAAATTCTATTGGCCTTTGGTTTTATTGATGCCAAAAAGAATGTTGTAAATTTATTAAAGGCCTTACAACAGCTTAATGCCGAAGATGCAACCAATATTTGTTTGTTAATAGTAGGTAAAATTCACGGCGAGCATCATGCAACTTTGATGGAAGTTTTTGAAGAAACCAAGAAAATTCGCCCAGAATTACAAATCGAGTTTGAAAGTAGATTTGTTGATGATGACGAAATGGAGGCTTATGTTGGTCAGTCCGATATAGTTTCGGTAGCTTATATCAATTTCTTTTCCTCAAGTGGTGTTATTGGCTTAGCAGCGAGACATAATAAACCAGTTTTAGCCACCAAATTTGGTGTTGTCGGCGACCTCACTCGTGAATATAATTTAGGGATAACGGTTGATGGCTTTAACCCAGAAGAAATAAAACAAGCTATGCTGACTTTCTTAAAAACGAAAAACGCTTACCCAGAAAGAGCAAGCGTTTTTGTACAAAACCACAGTAGTGACAATTTTATTAAGACCCTACTTGAGTTGAATTAAGCTAATTCAACTTCTTTGGCTGCTTGTTCAGCAATCCAATGATAGGTTTTGGTAATTCCTTCTCTCAACGAATGAGATGGAGCCCAACCAAGTTTTTCTTGAATCAAAGCATTATCCGAATTTCTTCCACGAACCCCTTCTGGACCAGGGATATTTTTGATTGTGATATTTTTGCCTGAAATCTCGGCAATTAATTTTGCGAAATCATTAATTGAAATCATTTCTTCTGAACCAATATTCACTGGGCCAGAGAAATCAGACTCCATCAAACGACGAACCCCTTCAACACATTCTTCAACGTACAAAAACGAACGAGTTTGTTTTCCATCTCCCCAAATCTCGATAGTTCCACCATCTTCTGCCTCAATTACCTTACGGCAGATAGCAGCTGGTGCTTTCTCACGTCCACCTTTCCAAGTACCTTGCGGACCAAAAATATTATGAAAACGAGCCACTTTAACTGTGATACCCAAATTACGTTGATAGGTTAAGTATAAACGCTCACTGAATAATTTTTCCCAACCATATTCGCTATCTGGAGCAGCAGGATAAGCTGATTCTTCTGAACATTTAGGGTTTTCTGGGTCAAGTTGGTTATATTCAGGATACATACAAGCCGATGAAGAATAGAAAATTTTCTTTACTCCAGCCTGTTGTGCTGCGTGTAACATATTTAAGTTACAAAGAGCAGAATTGTGCATTACTGCGGCATCATTCTCTCCCGTGAAAATATATCCAGCACCACCCATATCGGCAGCTAATTGATACACTTCATCGAAACCACCCTCAACTACTTGACGGCAGATAACTGGGTCTGTTAAGTCACCAATTATAAACTCATCAGCATTTCCGTTACCATACTCGTTATATTTTAAATCCACGCCTCTTACCCAATACCCTTCACTTTTTAAACGGTTTACCAAATGGCCTCCTATAAAACCACCTGCACCACAGACTAATGCTCTTTTCATATAATTTAATTATCGAAATGAAAACTATTTAATTCTAAATAAAATACAAATTTAATGAATCTAAACTGAATAAAACAATAGACATATAAAGTATTTACTAATATGTCTATTGTTTTGGTAAATTATACTATTGAGCAAAAGTATTATTGCAAAATCACTATAAAACTGATTTATATTTTGACATAAAAAATGAGAAAATACTAATAAACTTTTGTGGTAAATCTCAGAATTATCATATCAGACTAAAGAAATCATTGATACCAATCATCTTAGTTTTTGTATATCCTTCACCAAACTTTGCACCAATCATGTGTCCCATTTCTTGGGAACGAGCTTTTAAGAACTCTAAGAATTCTGGACTCGTCAGATATGACTCGGGTTCTGTACTATTGGGGTCATAGAACTGACTTTTATAAGCTCTAATGGAAGCTTCTTTTGTATCCCAAAACTTAGAAATATCAACAACTAAATCAGGTTTTATAAATCTATCTTGAATATAATGATACAATGCTTTCGGACGCCATGCTTGTTGAGGTGTACCGTCAAAGTCGAATGTTTCTATCATTCTTAAACCCGAATAGAAGCAAGCATCAACCGCTAAGGCTGCACCTTTACCATGGTCTGGATGGCGGTCTTCAATGGCATTTGCCAGCACTACATCTGGTTGATAGCGACGAATTGCCGCAATTAATTTTAGTTGATGTTCTTCATCATTTTTAAAGAATCCGTCTCTAAATCCGAGATTTTCTCTGGCTGAAATATGCAAAATTTTAGAGGCCGCGGCCGCTTCAGCGGCTCTAATTTCTGGAGTACCACGCGTTCCGAGTTCTCCTCTGGTAAAATCAATAATGCCTACTTTTTTACCTTGGGCAATGGCCGAGGCGATAGTACCTCCACATGACATCTCTGCATCGTCAGGATGAGCAGCCATCACAACTAAATCTAATTTCATTTGATAAGCGATATTGTTGAACTGAACTATTATATAAAAAAAAAGCGACGTAAAAAGTTTCACATCGCTGATTTTCAATACTATTTTCTATGATTTTTACTTAACACGCAAACGATATCCTGCACGTAATCGTGAAGATGAACGGATTTTATTAAGTTTACATAACTCTGCTACTGAAGTATTAAACTTTCCAGCTATTTCGCTAAGGTTTTCGCCCGAACGCACTCTATACCAAACTTTTCTATTTATAGCCACAGGCTCATCATATTCAAAGTCGCCTTTACTTGCTCCACCTCGCAAATAATCGTACACACGAGAAGTCATTAAGAAATCCTGTGATACAATATTAATTTGGCTTGGGCTGAAGTTGAAAATATTTCTTGGGTCAAACGGATTACCTTCGTAACGAGTCTCGAAATGCAGGTGTGGCCCAGAACTGCGTCCTGTACTTCCACCTTTGCCTATTTCATCACCAGCTTTTACGATTGTATTTGGTTCAAAATTGATTTTAGAAAGGTGACCATACAAAGTTTCTAAACCATTGTAATGACGAATAACAACACAACGTCCGTATGCTCCACGAGTACTGGCAACTCTGATTATCCCGTCAAAAGCTGCATAAACAGGCTCCCCAGTGTCTAAATCAAGGTCTTGTCCTGTGTGCCAGCGTTTCCATCTCCATCCAAAAGGAGAATTCGTAACCCCTTTACTAAGTGGTCCAGCCCAATATCTACCTTGTGAAATATCGTATAACTGAATTGGTATTACATCATCAAACTCTTTGGCATCAATTCCGTAAGGGTCAACTGAATCGGTATCCCAAACAGAAAAATAACTGGCAATCTTTACCATTTCATCGCTTCCAACAAACTGAGCTTCGTCTTCTATTTCTACAATCTGTACTTGCCCTTCATCTATACTTGAAGTATCTTCATGAACAGCGGTATTGAGTTCTTTGATTGGCTCTATCTTAACTGCGGGAGCTGATTCTACGACTTTTGGAGTCTCAAATTCGTTGACAAAGCGAAGTTTCGGTTCTTCTTCAAAACTAAACTCATCGTCTTCTTTTTTGTCTTTATTGAAGTTCTTATCTTTTGTATTAGAATCTTTCTGTTTAGAAGGAATATTGGGCTTATTCAACTTTAAACCTCGCTCACGTTGTTGAGCAAACGTTGTCGTGGAAAATGCCACAGCTAAGATAATTGGTAATATAGCCTTTTTCATGTTTTAGTTATTTTGGTTATAAGGCAGCACCAAACTTGTTACTAAAAGTATGCCAAAAATAATCGAATGGATACATTTAATAACAAGTTTAAGCAAAATATCTGATTAATGCAAGCCTTGAGCGGCTAAATATCGCTCAGCGTCAAGGGCTGCCATACAGCCACTTCCAGCTGCTGTAACCGCCTGACGGTAGATTTTATCTTGTGCATCACCACACGCAAATACCCCTTCGATGTTTGTTCGGCTGCTACCTTTTTCGGTTTCGATATAGCCTGCTTCATCAAGTGTTAAATAATCTGCGAAGATTTGCGTATTTGGCTGATGCCCAATCGCAACGAAGAAGCCAGTTACATCAATTGTAGTTTCTTCGTTGTTTTTTGTATTTTTCAATCTTGCACCCGTTACTCCATCTTCACCTAATACTTCAAGCGTTTCGGTATTAAATAGAATTTCAATATTTGGTGTATTCTTCACACGGTTTTGCATAATTTGCGATGCACGGAATTCATCACGACGCACCAACATATATACTTTATTGCAAAGTTTCGATAGGTAATGAGCTTCTTCGCAAGCCGTATCACCAGCTCCTACAATCGCCACATCTTGTTTGCGGAAAAAGAAACCATCACAAACAGCGCACGCCGAAACTCCACCTGCATTCATTCGTAAACGTGTTTCATTTTCTAAGCCAAGCCATTTTGCCGAAGCACCCGTAGCGATAATCACCGTTTTTGCGGTAATTTCTATTGTATCATCAATCGTTACTTTATGAGCTCCTGGTGTTGAAAAATCAACTTTAGTAGCCATTCCGTAACGATTATCAAGTCCAAATCTTTCGGCCTGTTTTCTGAAATCTTCCATCATTTCAGGGCCTTGAATACCTTCAGGATAGCCAGGGAAGTTTTCTACATCTGTTGTTATCGTCAATTGTCCGCCAGGTTGTCCACCTTGATACATCATTGGTTTTAGACCTGCACGTGCTGCATAAATTGCTGCTGTATAACCCGCTGGGCCTGAACCCAAAATTAAAACATCTACTTGTTCTTGTGCCATATGACCCCTCCGCCCCTAAAGGCGAACTTTTTCGTTAATATTATAATAATTTATTTCTTTAACATTCAAAATAGGCTGCAAAGTTCGACAAAAAAGCCTTAAACGGCAAGTTTACAAAATACTCATTTCGATTCTTCGATTAATTTGACGGTTTTCATCAGAAGTATTGGGTACTATTGGCTTAGTTTTGCCGTAGCCTTTTACTTTTATCTGCTGAGAGTTAATGCCTTTTTGAGTAAGATAATTAGCTACTGCCAAAGCCCTCTTTTCGGAAAGGAGTTGATTTTCGGTATCCTTTCCGACATCATCCGTATGACCAGAAATCTCTACCTGCAAAGACGGATTTTGTACTAACAATAATTGCAGTTTATCGAGTTCGGTAAATGATTCGGGACGAAGTTCTGCTTTTCCTGAATCGAAAAAGATATTATTCAACACCGTTTTTACATCTTTTTTGATTGGGTCGAGCAGAATATCAATCATTTTACCATCGGCTTCGGTTTTTTCTGAGAAATTGAAAGTTAAACTTTTGAAGAAATACTCTTTTTTATTGATAAAAAGTCCATATTGGCTTCCGTTGGGCAAAACAGCGGTATATTGCCCAGTGATGGCATCAGAAATGGTTTTCTCAACAACTTTATTGGTTTTTAAATCAATTAGCTCGATTTCGGCTGATAAATTTTGTTGATTAGTCGCATCTTTTACAGTGCCTTTTACATAACTCGCTCGCTTGAATTTTTCGGCGAGTTTGGTCGGAATATCAAACTGAAAAAGTTTTATATCGGGTTTCACATCGGACGAATAATACCCCGTCGAACCATCAGCCGAAATAAATAAAGCAACTTGGTCTTCGTGCGTATTTATCGGAAAACCTAAATTTTCGGGTTTAGTATAGATTCCTATTTTTGATTCGGTCATGAATAAATCTAATCCGCCCATGCCCAAATGCCCATCCGATGCAAAGAATAACGTATGTCCATTGGCGTGTACGAAAGGCGAAATTTCATCGCTTGCAGTATTAATTACATCTCCAAGATTTATGGCTTTTGTCCAAGTATTACTTTCTTTTAACTCACTCATCCATAAATCTTTACGTCCGTATCCGCCTTGGCGGTCAGAAGAAAAATACAAAACTCTCCCATCGTTAGATAAACTTGGTTGTGCTTCCCAAAATGGTGTATTTACACTACCTCCTAAGTTTTCGGGAGTAGTCCATTCTTCCCCTACTTTCTTTGAAATGTACAAATCACAACTTCCCAAACTATTTTTTCCATCACAACTCGTAAACACTAAGGTTCGACCATCGGCTGAAATACTACAAGTGCCTTCGTTGGCGGTAGTATTTATTTTATCAGATATACTTTTGGGGGCAGACCAGTTTCCGTTAATGAGTTGTGAAGTATATAAATTTTCATCGCCATCATCGGAACGAGCCGTAAAGATGAGCGTTTCGTTATCGGCAGTCAGAACAGGAAAATATTGTTTGTTTTTAAAATTGATAGTTGCCCCCATTTCGGCAGCTTTAAAAGGCATTGCTGTATTTTTTGCCTCTTCACCAAACTTACATTGCTCTAACTGGCGTGTAAGTTGTTTCATTACTGGGCTATTTTGAGGTACATTTTTTATCGAAAAACTTAAATATTCCTTCGCCTTTGCATACTCACCAGCTTTTACCAACCTTGTACCAATGTATGTGTATCCTTGCGTAAGAAGTGGGTCGTTGGGACGTAATTCGATAGCCTTTTTGTAGAATTTGATAGCATTCTCTTGATTCCGTGCGGCTTCATTAATTTGCCCCAATTTAAAATAAGGGTCGGCGAAAGTAGAATCTTTTTCAATGGCTTTTTGCAGATTTTCAATCGCTTCTACTGATTTTCTTTCAGTAATATTTTTTAGAGCCTTATCATAAAATTCTTTTGCTTTTGGGTTGGGAACTTGAGCATATATATTAGTAGCAAGGATTAGAAGCAGTATTGTAAAATATCTTACCATAAATTTTGTCGTAGAAATTTATTTTAAAACGTTCGATAGTATTTCATTGTTATCTTTGCAGCTAATTAATTGATGTTTTTAATTGGCAATCAACTCAGAACTTTGCACTTATAACTCAGTACTACTAAAAATGCTTCATTTATATCTAAAATCACTTCACATTATTGGGTTTGTATCTTGGTTTGCAGGCTTGTTTTATTTGGTTAGAATGTTTGTGTATCATGCCGAAGCGGCCGATAAGCCCGAAGCATTGAGAGAAGACTGGAAAAAACAATACACTGCTATGCAGTGGCGAGTGTATAAGATTATTTGCAACCCTGCCATGATGATTACGTGGACTTGCGGAATTTTGATGCTTGTAAATACCCCCTCATTTTTAGAGCAGGGTTGGTTACAAACAAAACTGGTGTTACTCGTACTATTAACAGGCTATCACCTTTATTGTAAGGGAATTATAAAAAAACAAGAGGCCGATAGAAGTACTTATACTTCGTTTCAGTTTAGATTATTGAACGAACTTCCTACTTTATTTTTGGTAGCCATTGTACTCTTAGCTGTTGTGAAAGACTTACTAAACTTCGTTTATTTGTTTTTGGGAGTTTTAGCTTTTGGCTTTACGCTTTTTTTTGCGGCTCGTGCCTATAAAAAATTTAGAGAGAAGTAAGATAAACCTACTTCTCTCTAAATTATTCTACGATTGATGAGTTAGAAACTTGTCTTACTTTCCGTAAAGTGCATTAAAAGCCTTTTCGTATTTATCGCCAGCTTTCCATTTTGGAGCAGTTGGACGGTCGGCAATCAAGCGAGCTGAATAAATATATGCTTGACAGAATTTCAATAAATAATTATAGTTTACAGATTCTGGACTATCTGAAACTTGGTGATAAAACTTATTGATTTCGGCATCGAAAGCTGTAAAACCTGGGGCAAAATCGGGTGAAGGAATACCTTTAGCTGCCAAATTTACATTATCAGAGCGGTCGAAAAGATTTTGTTCGGGAGCTGGGTCAGATATTGCTGTAAGTCCATACGCCTTTGCTCCTGCTTCAATCTGCGGTTGAGCATCGGTACGGTCAAGCCCGATGATGGTTACTTTTGTTGTATCATTGTAGCCTGCACCATCGCAATCGAGACTATAAACACATTGCTTTAATGGCACGAGCGGGTGTTCGGCATAATACTTACTACCCAAAAGCCCGATTTCTTCGCCTGTATAGGCAATGAATAAAATCGAACGTTTGGCCGGTTTTTCGGTAAATGCTTTTACTGCAGAAAGAATGGCAGTTGTACCGAAGGCGTTATCTCTTGCTCCATTAAAAATCGTATCGCTTTCGGTCACTCGGCCACCTTTTCGGCCTGTACCCACGTGGTCGAAATGGGCAGTTAACACCACATATTCGTTTTTCAAAACTGGGTCAGAACCTTCTAAAACGCCTAAAACATTATACGACATCACGGTTTTCTTTGAAACTTCGCTTACATTTAAGCTCAACGTTTTTAAAGATTCTCTATCAAACTTTTTCAAATGAGTATTGCTTACCCAAATGTGAGGAATATCTGCATTTGAGGCATTATCGGGAGCTAAAGCAAGTTTTTCTCCACCCATAAAGTTGGTAATTGCCGCCCACGGATATTTCAAATTATATAGCTGAATGAAAGCCGCAGCACCATTTTTGGCAGCAAATTCTACTTTTTTTGATGAACCTCTGAGGTTTTCGTTCGGGTCGTCGCTGTTCGGAATACCAAATTGAGCAACTACTATTTTGCCTTTTACATCAATGTCTTTATAATCATTTTGTTTTTCGTCAATCCAGCCGTAACCGACAAAAACCACTGGTACATTTTCCAGCTTTGTAGCTTTTCCACTCAACATGATAAAATCTTTTGTCCATTTTAGTGAGTCATTTCCGACTAAAACTTCACCTTTTTTTGTAGGTTTTACCATTTCAAATGGCACTGGCTGTAAATAATCTTTTTGTCCGTTTGGAGTTTTTAAACCTTGCAGACGGAAGTTTTCGGCTACGTATCGAGCAGCTACGTTATTCGTAATTTCGCCCGTTCTACGCCCCAACATTTCATCCGATGCAATGAAACGGATGTGGGCTTCGATTTCTTTTTTTGATAA
>JALQYE010000509.1 GCA_023254245.1 Emticicia sp. | reverse complement strand
CGAAAGCCGTTCCATGAAACGTGAGAGAGCTGGGTTGCCATCCAGACTGCTGCGGGGTGATGGGTGGCATGGGCTAATTCGTGGATAAAATCCTCGCCCCCCATAATCCAAAACATATCAAAACCACGCAGGGCATCGAGCGAATAAAGTCTTTGTATAGGAGTCTGATTACTCATTTTTTATTGATTAGGGTGATATTTCAAAGATAAAGAAAATAATAGAACGATAGAAAGAAATATTTCTATAATATTTGTGGAGCGAATTGTGGGGCGAATATCCTGTTCGCCAAAAACAGAGTCCTTATCTTTTAATTTTTAGAGATTAGATAGCATCAGAAATTCTATGAATTTTAGCTTCAGATTAGCAACAACCAACGATACCGCAGCAATTTGTATATTGGCCGAAAAAACTTTCCGAGATACTTATACTGAGTTTAATACGCCCGAAAATATGGAAACTCATGTAGCGAAAAACTTTTCATCAGAAGCCATTTTAGCTGACTTGCAAAATCCTCAAAATCAATACTT
>JALQYE010000508.1 GCA_023254245.1 Emticicia sp. | reverse complement strand
AGTGAAGATTATAAAGCGCTTATTGGAGCGTAAATTTGCTTTACTTGCTTTAATTTGGGCTGTAATTATTGCTGTTCTGAGTTTGGTAAGTATCAATTCAATTACGAGTGAAGTTATTCCAAGTAATGATAAGTTATTACACTTTGTTTTTTACGCTATATTAACGGTATTATTACATTTATCAATTAAAAAAAATAAATATAATTTTTTAATTATTTTTATTGTAGTGGTTTATGGCATAATTATTGAGTTTTTGCAGGCAGTATTAACAAAAAATAGAAATGCTGATATTTATGACACAATTGCTAATTTTTTAGGAGCAATTGTTGGATTTCTATCGATTCATTTTCTAAGAAATAAAAATAAATAAATTTTTTTTAAAAACATCGTAATATTAACTATATTAGCACCTCAAAATTAAAATTATGGAAGTAAAGAAAAATCCTAATGTAGATCCTAAGAGAAATAGTTCGTTATATTTTCTTGTTGGTCTTACAGCTGTTTTAATGCTAACTTATGTAAGTATTG
>JALQYE010000507.1 GCA_023254245.1 Emticicia sp. | reverse complement strand
GAAAATCTTGGGTTGTATAAAGCGTATAGGCTTCATTGGCTAAAATGTAATTTTTCAAAGTTTGTAGAATTACCTCTGAATCGTCTTTCGCATCAATAAAAATTTCTTTTTTTGCCAGCTTATCTTTTAGATTCTCAAATGCAATTCGATTATTCATTTTTCGGTCAAGCAACTCTAAATCAGCACTTTGCAATGATAAGCGATTCTGAAAAAGCAGTTGTTCTACCTCTTTTTTATCTTTAGAAAACAACTTCCAACTAAACCAACTCAAACCCGATTTACTGGCTACCCACGCCTGCTCAACTTGTTGTTTTTTTAAGAATAATTGCTCAGTTGACAAGGTAGTTTCTATCCAATTTTGTTCTGACAGTTGGGCAATTTCGGCACTGATTTTCTTTAGGTCAAATTGTCGATTTTCTAAGTACTTTTTTTCTTTTTTTATGGCTTCAAAAATCTCAATAACATCTCGTTTTTCGAACAATTCGGAGAATTGTTGTACTACGGTTTCATCAAGATTAGTTAGCTCGGT
>JALQYE010000506.1 GCA_023254245.1 Emticicia sp. | reverse complement strand
CTTGCGTCCTCCGTGCGTATGGACGATGTGTTGGCGATGCCCAGATGATGTTTCAATATGTCGGGTATCAATCGCAACAACAATACATTGAGATCCAAATTCAAGAGATAATTCGTTGATTAATTGAGGGTTACGTACAGCTGATGAGTTGATAGAAACTTTGTCTGCCCCTGCATTTAATAATTTAGAAACATCATTAATTGAGCCTATTCCTCCTCCAACACAGAAAGGGATATTGATTGTATGTGCAACTCTTTTGACTAAGTCTAACAATGTTTTTCGTTCTTCAACGGTGGCGGTAATATCTAAAAATACCAAATCGTCTGCTCCTTGGCGAGCATATTCTGCCGCCAATTCGACTGGATCTCCAGCATCTCTTAAATTAACAAAATTAGTCCCCTTAACAGTACGTCCATCTTTTATATCTAAACAAGGAATGATTCTTTTGGTGAGCATCTGATGAAAAATTATAATGAATACTGATTAGAAAAACCGTTTCTCGATTTCTTTCAATGAAACTTTACCCTCATA
>JALQYE010000505.1 GCA_023254245.1 Emticicia sp. | reverse complement strand
AATGATTCGTGATGCCAGCAACAAAGACATCAAAACATTTGGCGAAAACGTGATCAAAGATCAATCAGAGCAGATCACCCAGATGGAAGCGATGCTCAAGCGCCTCAGTTAATTCTTAAGGCAGCTTCACAACCATTTCAACAATCGAATCAGCGTCAGCGTTGGCGCCAAGTTCAACGCTGACGTTGGTGCTAAATCCGCGCAAAGTAGCTTCAGATAAGACCACCATCTGCGCGGCGATATCTGTCATCCAGTAAAAGGCACCTGGCCCCACCTGATCGATAATTTCAGCGGCTCGTTCAAGAGCCTCGTCGCTAAATTTCTCAACACCATTGCGATTATCTTCAAGCACCTGCAACAGGAAGTCTTTAATCGCCTGCGCATCACCACGCACCCGTTGATGCTCATCAAGAATCTCGGTTAACTCGCGATCTATCGCCCTATGTCGTAACCATTCAAACATCGCCCACCTCCGCCTTCTGCCACCACGCTAGAAGATGCCACTGACAAACAACTCACAGACTTTCAACG
>JALQYE010000504.1 GCA_023254245.1 Emticicia sp. | reverse complement strand
TGAAAAAATGTTGATGAATCATTATAAGCTTTAACAATATCAAAATTCAATATCAAGTTCAATATCAAACGTTTAAATGAATTATTTTGTTTTTGAAATTGATTTTTGAAATTGTCATTGTCATTGCATTTTGAATTCTTACTTTTGCATTTCGAAACAACACACAATACTTTAAAATTTAAAAAGATGAAATTTTTTATTGACACAGCTAATTTAGAGCAAATTAAAGAAGCACAAGAATTAGGAATTTTAGATGGCGTTACTACAAACCCATCGTTAATGGCTAAAGAAGGCATTACAGGAAAAAACAATATCCTAAAACATTACGTAGACATTTGTAACATTGTTGACGGTGATGTAAGTGCAGAAGTAAATGCAATGGATTTAGAAGGTATGATTAGAGAAGGTGAGGAGTTAGCTGACTTACACGAACAAATCGTAGTGAAATTACCTATGACTAAAGAAGGCGTTAAAGCTTGTAAATATTTCTCTGATAAAGGAATTAAAACAAATGTTACTTTAATCTTCTCTG
>JALQYE010000503.1 GCA_023254245.1 Emticicia sp. | reverse complement strand
CCCTTCCATGAACTTTACCCACACTATATATAAGTAAAAAACGCTTCCAAGACTTATATGTTTAACAAACCAATGTCCAATAAAAAGCATTCCCCCTTTGAAGGGGGCTAGGGGGATGTAAAAAACTTTTCTGTATTAAATCCTTGTTATCAGCGTGTTAAGAAAAACATCAAAAAAAAGAATAAAAAAAGATTACAAAAGGCTTGCGAGAAGAGAAAAGATTTCTACTTTTGCACCCGCATTAGAGCAGAAGTTCACACACAAACTGAAGATTAAACAAATCAAAAAAACTTTTAAAAAAGTTAAAAAAAGATTTGGATAATAAAAAGTAAAGGTAGTATCTTTGCCGACCCGAAACGAAAGAATCGGGGCGTACAAGTTCTTAAAAATAGTGGTTGAGTGGTCAGGGAAAAATAATCAAAAAATTTTTTCAAAAAAGCTTGCCAGATTAAAAAAGAGTTGTACTTTTGCACCCGCTAATCGAATGAGAGGCGAGAATAAAAAAAGAATGACACGTTCATAGACATATTGAAT
>JALQYE010000502.1 GCA_023254245.1 Emticicia sp. | reverse complement strand
AACGATTGATGTAGGCCATGAAACCATAAAAAAGCCCAACTCTCAATTCAGAAAGTTGGGCTAACTGTTTTTTTAGGGTAATGTGGCAAAAAATAGTTGGTGGAAATTTGTAAAAAAAGTATTAATATTCGCTGCCAGTTTGAAGAGGACATTTGCTCTGGTGGAGACCAACAAATCAGCAATAAAATTGGCCAATACACGACAGAATGTAGCTCTCATCAGGGCTACATTTTTTGTTCTGTCGGCATTGCTTATGGCTAAAAAAACTCACTTTTCGTTAGAGAAATAGATATACCACTTGATGAAATTTTTTCGATGCTCCGTCGTCAAACCTCTATGAATATCCAAATGATTTTTGAGATGAGAAAAGAAACCTTCAATGCCGTTAGTAGTTTTAGGAATAGCTTCATCATCCAGAAAATGGAACATGTTGGGAATAGCTGATTTGATGTAGATGAACGTTCTCCTTAACAATTTATGTGTGTACCAATATCGGTCTGTTTCTGAGTTAAAAGACTTTTGTTGATAATAGGATT
>JALQYE010000501.1 GCA_023254245.1 Emticicia sp. | reverse complement strand
CAATAAAGACTTAATACAAATAGGTGCGATCACCTTTATTACCTGTATTATGATTATAACACTAATAACATTAATATAAAACCTATGGAAAACAAAATGACCGCAGTTGAATGGATAATCTCTCGCTTTGAAAGTGGGGATATGTATAATGTTGAAGATGTTCAATTTATAAAACACCAAGCTATGAAGATGGAGAAGGAACAAATAGTCAATGCGTGGGAGACTGGTGCAATGACAAACTATGGTGATGCTAAAACTTATTACGACGAAATATATGGAAAATAAAATGACAGCAGTTGAATGGTTATCTAAAAGAACATTCATTCCATTACACGAATTAGAACAAGCCAAGCAGATGGAAAAGGAACAAATTGAACATGCTTACAAAACCTGCTGGCAAGATTACGGTTATGAAGGTAAACATTGGGAAATGGGAATGGACCCAAATGAAACATTTAAATCATACTACGACGAAATATATGGAAAATAAACAAACAAAGCAAAGAGTGATAGAAGTTAAAGTCCCTAAAGAGATAT
>JALQYE010000500.1 GCA_023254245.1 Emticicia sp. | reverse complement strand
CTCCACTCGTCTGAGTTCCTGCTGGTTTGTTTTTCAATGCCTCTTGCATTGGGTTTGAACCGCCACCACCAAAGCTTCTTTGCTTAAAGGCTTGAAATTTTGTTGGTTGCTCTGGCTCTTTCGGAAACGCATTATCAGAAGTATCAATATCTGGAATTTCGTGATAAGGGTCAAGTTTAAATTTGGCTACTTTCTTAGTTGTTACCAAAGTTTTCTTTACTTCTTTATCATTCAAACGCCAAATTTCTGCTGGAATTCTTACGTCTTCTTTAGTACCATCTTCAAACTGCATTTGAATAATAATAGGCATAATTAAACCACCTTTATTTTTTAGATTTACTACGTAAAAATTCTTTCCTTCTTCGATGAGTTTTCTATCGTCTTCGCTCAAAGTTGACAAATACTGCTCGTATTTTTTCTTATCAGCATCGGTTACGGCATATCTATCATACGTATTATAGAAATCCTTCATTGTTGGGTCTGCCTCAACAACTGTTTCTTTGATGTCAGTTTTGTTTCTGATATTGCTCAAAGTCT